>JBILFC010000084.1:0-10364 GCA_044351785.1 Bdellovibrionota bacterium | reverse complement strand
AAATTAATCTTAAAACTGCATTAAAAGTTGAAGCACCCTGTCTATTAGGGATTATCCTTGTACCAGTTCTTAACTTGGTACTAATTGGTAAGCCAGTCCTAACCACAAGTTCAGGTAAACATTTACACGATAGAACAATTTTTTCTCATAACTTCCCACTAATTGAAGACAATGAAGCGCAGAAGAAGATAATCTCTCTAATAGGAGAAGATAAATATCGAAGACCACACTGGGAAGTTGAGGGAAGCTTAAAAGAGGCAGGCCTTGACCTAGGCTTTGAAGTAGATAATCTTCTAAAATCTGCTAGCACTCCCTATTTTAAGCTCTATCCTCTAGAAATACTTAAAAAGACTCTTCACTTTAGCTGGAAAACACTAAGTAGCACTAATGAACATGAATTTGGAATCTCGCCTAAATTTAAAACCGATGCCGTTGCAGCGGAAAATCAGTTTTACATTAAACCCATGGGAGATCTCTGGGCAAACTATCTTAAAGACTTTAGATTTAACTATATTTCATATTTTTACCTTTTTAGCATAGCAATTATATTGCTTAGAGGTAGCAACTATTTCTATTTAATAATAAGTCTTTATCCCCTAATTGGCATCCTACTATCCTCAGTCATATCCTGGGATGATCCGAGAAGACTGAGAGAATTTATTATGAGTATGTTGCTCTTGGGACTACTTTGCTTAACATCTAAAGGAAAACAAACTTCCTCCAGTGAAAGCTAGATACTTAATCCTAATTAATGCTCTTATTGTTTCTGCTTTAATATATTTAAGTGGAGTCTCTATTCCACCTGTTTTTAGTTCATCAAGTAGAGATGTAGAAATTTTCATTAAAACTACCGGAAATAAACATTTAGATGGTAAGGGTAGCGAAGTTTGGCTTTATGCGATTAAAAGAGCCGGTGGAATTGATATCCCATGGGATGAAGTCACATTAAATACTGGCTGGGAGTTTAGAAAAACTCTAGCCGTATCTTACTTCTCTCAGCCAAGTGTGGCGTCTTGGAAGGGATCAATAACCGCTCCACTTACCCTATATTTAGGCTCTCATCCGTATTCAGGTGAAGTAGAAATTTCAAGCACCGATGGAAGGACATGGAAAAAGCAACTTTATTCAGAGAGGCAAAAAAAATATACTACAATAACAATCGATCCTCCCTACTCACGCTTAGAAAATACTATTTCGAATTTAGTCTATTCACTTCTTATCTCTCTACTACTTACTATTTTTAGTAGAGATAAATATGGTAAAATCAACATAGAAAGAGGAGCCTACCTTCTAGGTCTTAGCACCCTCCTACTTTCTGGCCTTCTCTATTCTATTGGTGTCAGTAGATACTTCAACGGATTGCCATTTAACGGAGCACTTCAGTTCTGGAATCCACTTAGAAGACTAGCCTTAGGTGATCTTCCTGGAAGAGATTTTTTTAGTTTTCACGGCATCGGTCAGGCCCTTGCCTTTTTCCCTATCTACAAGCTATTTGGGGGCAGCTTCTTGGTTTCTGAAATTTTAAGGCAGTTTGGAACTTTTACTCTTTTTATATTAAGTGGTCTATATTTTCTTAAAACTATAGGTCTAAGTAACTTAAGCGCGCTAGCAATTACCGCTATTTCAATCTTAATTCCACAATTTAACGACCTAGCCTTGCCACACGAAACTTCATTAGGACTAAGAACAAGCCTGCCATTATTACTAGCAACCCTAAGCTACAACTTGATATACAAAAACAAGTTTAATCAAACTCTTGTACTTTCCCTATTTGGTGCACTTAGCATGCTCTGGTCAACAGAACAGGGGCCTGTTGCCTTACTTGGAATTGCAATATGGATTGCTCTCGAAGTAAATGGAAATATCATTAAAAAGCTAAGCGAAGCCTTAAAAACTATCTTCATCTCTCTAACAACTTATTATCTTCTATTGAGCATTATCTCTCTTGGTAATGCGAATGAAATCATTAAATTTACGCTAGTGGATATTCAGCGCGATCAAAAATGGTTTTTTGGAGCCCCGCCCAATCCTTTTATTGCTTCATACTCGGACTTCCTTAAGAGTCCCGTACTGAATGCCCTTATTTATTCCCTCATTGCTGGAGGTCTACTACTCCTTACGATATTTTCTAGAAAGGTACGTACTATTCCTGCCCAATTTTTAATTCTCTTTATTTTAATTTCTACCTCCACAGCATCCCTGCTGATGCAAACAGGCTATACCGCAGAGCTTTATAATGCCGGAGCAGAGAGGGCATTATTTCTCGCGACTCTTAGCTATTTTTTAATCTCTCCAGTTAAAATCTTTAAAAAATCCATTTACTACTTAAGCTTCCCTATTAGTCTTCTGTGTCCAATTTATTTAAGCGAAGAAATTTCTGCCTTAAAAGAAAGAGCAATCTCTGCATCAAGCTATGATTACTTTCCAGTATTAGGAAGTAGCCTAGGGGGTTATTATCAAAATACAAACAATGTTATAAAATTAATAGACAAAACTGACCCAAGTTTTCACTCAGACTATAGAGGTTTTATAGAAGAACTAATAAATAGTGCACCTACCACTAGATACGACTACATAATACATGCCCTAGGAAAAGAAAAAAGAGAAGAGTACCTTCATATCTTTAACAGTCCTCCAGACTATATTCAAACTCTCAAAACCTCTCACACTCAATATTCTAGGTGGTTACAACAAGAAATTTGGCCGTACTATGAAAATATTTTAAATATGTATGAACCCTTTGAAAGTACTTCCTCAAGTATAGTCTGGAGGAAAAGAACATTTTCTGATTCTGCAAAAGAAACAAGTTTTATAAAGATTTCAAATCCAGATTCAAGTATAAATATTGGTGAATTTATAAGAACTAATTACCCAGAAGTTTCAAAAATCTATTGGAAGGCAGAAGTAGACTACGATCTAGGGCCTAACTATCTCGGAAAAGGATTTACTAGACACCTAATCAGCTTAAGTACTTCCAAGGACGCGCATCTTATTCCTATTTCTCTTCCTCCCTACCTAAATACATTCTCTTTTCCATTACTCATTAAAAACAGTGACCTAAACCTAGAAATTCGCACTCTTGGTTTATTCTCCCACAATTCCGACCTAAAAATTAAAGAACTTCGACTTACTCCTTTACATTATCCTGAGATAAGTTTAGAGGCTATGTTTGAAAAATAAAGGCCTAGCAAATGAAACAAGTTCTAAGCAAAAACAAATATGATATCCTTCTCTCATTAGTATGGATTCTAAGAGGTGAATCAGATTCTATAAAAGATACGCTGAAAGAAATCATCAGCACAGTTAAAGAACTAGTTGATGATTTTGAAATTGTAGTGGTAGATAATGCATCGAATGATGGTACCTCTGAATACTTAAAAGAGCTTATTAGAGACGAAGCTTTCCCCAACATACAAGTTTTTGTTCTATCGCACGAAGTTGATAAGGATGTGGCAACTTGGGCAGGGCTAGAGGGTGCCTTAGGAGATTATGTATTAATATTCGATCCATCAAGAGACACTCTGGAACCTTTAGATAACATGCTCATAGAAGCAATAAAAGGTGCAGATGTAGTATATGCGGAAAATACTAAAAAGGAGAATCCTTCTTTCTTCTACAAGATCTCAACATCCTTGTTTGACCAGCTATACCGCTTAGTTTACGGAATCAAGCTTACCAGAAGCGCCCCCTCTCTTAAGTTAGTTAACAGAATCGTACTTAACAATATTTTAAGAGACCCCAATCCAGAACTAGCTTATAGACATTTACCTCTAACAAAAGGCTTTAAACGAGCGAACCTAGAATATAGAGCAAGCTCAACTCTAAAGCCCGAAAAAGAAAGCTTTATGCAGTACTTCGATAGAGGTATTAGACTACTAATTACCACTAAGCAGGGGCCACTTAGATTAATTACTTTGATGTCTCTAGTCGGAGCGAGTTTTAATTTAATTTATACGGTTTACGTAGTATTGGTTGCTATTTTTAAGGAAAAGGTAGCAGAAGGTTGGGTAACCTTATCACTTCAGCAAGCTTCGATGTTTTTTATGGTGTTCTTAGTTTTTATGGTATTCGGTGAGTATCTTGCGCATATTATTTCGCTCAGCGAAAAAAATGAAAAATACTCTGTGACAGATGAATTTTTCAGTTCAGTTGTAACAAGAAGGTCAAAACTTAATGTCTTAAATCAGTCTAATGAGTAGTTCACTTAGAGAGGTAGATGCTGTTATTGTCGGTGGAGGGTTCTTTGGTTGCGCTTTAGCTCTCAAGCTAATCGAATTTAAAAAAGTTTCTTCAGTGATCATAATAGAGAAAGAAGATACTCTTCTAAAAAGGGCCTCTAAAATTAATCAAGCGAGAGTACACAACGGTTATCATTACCCAAGAAGCTTCACCACTGCATTTAGAAGTCGAGTTAACTTTCCTCGCTTTTGCTCAGATTATAGAGAAGCAATTGATTCTAGCTTTGAGAAAATTTACGCTATTGCAAAAATTAACTCTAAAGTAAGTGCTAGACAATTTGAAAGATTTTTTTCAGAGGTAGGGGCAGAATTTGAACCCGCTTCTAAGCGAATTGAATCCTTATTTGAACCTAGACTAATCGAAAAAGCATATAAAGTTAAAGAATATGCATTCAACGCCTTAGTGTTAGCAGACATCCTTAAAGAAAGTCTTAATAAAGCAAAAGTTGACGTACTTTATAGTTCAGAAGTTGCAGAGATCTTTAAAAATACATCCTCAAGTAGAAAAATGGAGGTTAGACTTAAATCTCAAAATAACTTTGATAGTATTTATACAGACCTTGTATTTAACTGTACCTACTCTGGCATTAATAGCATCGGAGGAGATTTCGCTCCTACAAAAACGACATTTAAGCATGAGATAGCAGAACTTGCGCTTGTAGAACTCCCTGAGGAATATAGAGATATCGGCATCACAGTTATGGACGGAGCATACTTCTCTGTAATGCCTTACCCCGCTGAAAACCTTCACAGCCTTTCTCACGTACGCTACACTCCCCATCATTCATTTTTAGACCAGAAAGGAATCTCTCCATATAAAATTCTAGAAAATTTCCCTAAAGAGACTAGAGTAGATCGCATGATCAGAGATGCTAGACGTTATGCACCTTTTATTGATCAATGCGCTTATAAAAAATCTATTTTTGAAGTAAAGACTGTTCTTATAAAGAATGAAAGAGACGACGGAAGACCCATTTTATTTGAGCAAAATCGAAGCCTACCAAAAGCATATTCCATCTTAGGAAGTAAGATAGATAATGTTTATGACGTTTTTAAGGCGATTGAAAATATATAAAAAAAAGGGCATGATCTAAAACCTTCATGCCCTGCTTTCTTTCAGACATAATCACTCAGTGAACTATCTTTCTCGAGATATGTTTTCTGAAAAGATATAAATCATTTCCTCCCTTCCAGTCAGTGCGTATTGTCTTCTTTCTCCGAAACTGAATTTCATGAAAGAACACTTGCAAAGCTGTCTGGGTTTCAGGTAATACTACCTCAAAAAGCTTAACTCCTCCACATACCAACATTCTTTCGGCTTCTTCCACTAAAAGCGATGCAATACCTTTTCGCCTTAAGTGAGGATGAACAGCTACGTTAAGAATCTGTGCACGCTTTTTATGTACATGCACAGCAATGCTACCCACGATCATTCCATTAACTTCTGCAACCAGAGCAATTATATCCTGCCTTGCTACAAATTGCCGTAAATCACTAGACCTCAGCCTATTTTGCGCTGGATTATCTTCCGCATACTCGATATCAAGGAGCTCTTCGATGTGCTCAAACTCCATATTACAGGTCTCAAAAGCAGCAACTTTCATGTCTCTAGGGAATCTATTCCAAGAATTAGAATATACCGGAATTGCCCTCCCCCAAACTAACTTTCCACCTCCATACCCTCTATTCTTAACCCTTGGAAAGTATTTAAAACCAAGACTCTTCAATATTAAGAAAGTGGAGTAATCTCTTTTTCTCAGAAACGCTGAAATAACAGTCCTCCTTGGACGATAGTAACTTCTGTATATCGCCGTCATAAGTACTTCAGGAAGCTTTGGCATTAGTATTAGCTTGTCTCGGTCAAATCCAATCCCGTCGATAACAATAGAATCATCCAAGACTCTAAGGACAACATAACCGAATATTTCTCCACTAGAGGAATCCTCTAATATCCAAGTCAACCTACCTGAAGACAACCAAATATCTAAATTAACTAACTCACGAGGTAAACTTGGTATAGAGGTTTCAATGCTGAACAACTTCTCCAAGCTATTCTCACCAGACGCTAGAAGGCGCACAGTAACTGGCCATATCATACCGCTCATAGAAAACCTCCCTCGAAACAAACCCAAATTGATCATGCCCATTACTCTTGCCTTAAAACAGCAATAGGCTTAATCTTTCCCCTCTACCCATATTTTATTGATTAAGATTTCAATATCACAAAATCAGATAATTTCAATAAGATGTGCATTATAGCTATCTATTTATTTATTCTCAATTGAAAATTTCCTTTTGCCATGGCAGTCTATGCATTACTAATAAATTACGACTCTTAATTAAATCTTCTCAAAATAATGAATAAAGCATTAATAGGTCACACTGGATTCGTCGGCAGTACTCTAATCAAACAAACTTACTTTACTCATCTTTATAACTCTAAAAATATTTCAGAAATTAAAGGTAAAGCATTTGATCTTGTTGTCTGCGCAGGGGCGCCAGCTCAGAAGTGGCTCGCCAATAAAGATCCAGAGGGGGATCTAAAGAACATTAACTCCTTAATTGATATTTTAAAAACTGTTAAGGCTAAGAACTTTATTCTCATTAGCACAGTAGATGTTTTTAAGAGTCCGGTGAAAGTAAATGAAGATACAAAAATTGAAACCGATGGTCTTCATGCTTATGGACTTCACAGATACTATCTAGAAGAGGCAGTAAAGGAGCACTTTAGTTCTTCTCTGATAGTAAGACTGCCAGGTCTTATTGGGCCTGGGCTTAAGAAGAATATAATCTTTGATTTTCTCAATAACAATAATATTGAGTCTATTGAATCTAGAAATGTCTTTCAGTTCTATCCTATGGTGAATCTTTGGAATGACTTAAAGAAATGCACAGAACTAAAGCTTAGCCTTGTTCACCTAACAGCAGAGCCTATAAGCGTGCATGAGGTTGCAAATGACGGATTCGGTATGGAGTTTAATAATCACAAAGATGCTCCACTTTTATCTTACGATTTTCAAACTAAACTTAGTTCTAACTTCAGTGGGTCCGGTAACTATACCTACTCAAAGAAAGAAACTCTTCTAGCTATTCGTTCGTATGCACAATCAGAAGGGAAATCATTATAATGCATGAGATTCTAATTTCCTCTATTGCCTGGGACCCAGAGCTTGATCTAGATGTTGTAAAAATTCTTACAAGAAATAACATTCAGAAAATAGATTTAGTACCTGCAAAATACTTTCCAGACAGATTAAATGTAACTAAAGAAGATATTCTTAAGGTTAAAGATTACTGGGCAGAACATAACCTCTCTATCCTCGGGTTCCAATCTTTATTTTTTAAAGAAGAGCCTATGAATCTATTTGGGCCTAAAGAAGAGCAAGATAAAATGCTAAGACTACTGGAAAGGCTTGCCTTTATTGGAGAAGTTCTTAAAGCCCCTTACTTTGTTTTCGGCTCACCCAGAAATAGAGATAGATCAAAACTTACAGATTCTGATACGGTAAGTATCGCTATGGATTTCTTTTACAAATTAGGAGAACTCTCTAAAAGTCACGGCACTATTTTTTGCCTAGAACCCAATCCTCCGGTATATGGAGCAAATTTTCTAACTACCACAAAAGAAACAGGAGAATTTGTAAGGGCACTTAACCATCCCAATATAAAACTTCAGGTGGACACAGGCGCTATGGAGATCAACCAAGAAGATTCACTAGCTATCTTAAAAGAATATCACAAAGAAGCAGGACATATACATCTGAGTACTGATCAAATCAGACCACTTACTGAAACTAACTGCAGATACACATTATACAAAGAAGCATTTAGTACTTACTTAGATGGCAAGCCTATTAGTATCGAGATACTCCCTAAAGAAGGGGATGATAGATTGGGGGGCATTGAGGAGTCGATAGTAATCGCAAAGCAATGGTTCTTCTCCTAAAATAATTCGTTGACATCACTCCGGAAATGGCGTACAATTTCGGAATATGGTCAACCGCATACCTAACCTACCAGAAAAACACTCTTTTTTTCTCTTTGGCGCTAGAGGAACTGGGAAAACTACACTTTTAAACGAGCGCTTTAATCTTTCCCCTTCACTGCCATCAGATACACTACTGATAGATCTACTAAATCCGGACGAAGAAGAGGCCTATTCTAGAAATCCTAACCTACTAAAAGAACGCATCAGCCTAGAACCTAAAAGTTTTAAAAGAGTCATTATAGATGAGGTTCAAAAGATCCCCCCCTTACTAGATGTCGTGCACTCATGCATCGAAAAATTCAAACATATTCAATTCATCTTAACCGGTTCAAGCGCTAGAAAACTTAAATCAGGTGGCGCAAACATGCTAGGCGGTAGAGCCTTTTCAATCTACTTATTTCCGTTTACTCATTTAGAAGTACCAACGAATCATAATAGCTTACTTGAAATTCTTTCATTTGGAACTCTGCCTAAGCTTTATGAATTCTCTGAAACTCGAGATAAAATGAGATTTATTAAATCTTACGCGCAGACATACCTCAAACAAGAAATTCAACTAGAGCACCTAGTAAGAGACATCGTATCCTTTCGAGAGTTTTTAGAGCTAGCTGGACAAGCTAGTGGAGAGATAATCAACTTCAGCAATATTGCTAATAAAAGTGGTGTTGATGATAAAACTATATCAAGATATTTTGAGATCCTTGTTGATACCTTAGTTGGCTATTTTCTAGAACCTTTTGATGAATCAGTGAGAGTTAGACAAAGCCAAAAACCCAAGTTTTACTTCTTTGACACTGGCATTACTAGATATCTAAATCAGACTCTTGATTTACAACTTAGGCAAGGCTCTAGTGAATACGGCAATTTATTTGAGCAGTTTATTATCTGCGAGTGCTTTAGACTTAACGAATACTACGAGAAGAATTTTAAATTCTATTACTTAAGAACAAAAGATAATGCAGAAATAGATCTTATTGTACAGAAGCCTGGCAAGAAAAGAATTCTTATAGAAATTAAATCAGCAGATCAAGTTAATTCATCTGATCTAAGGCATCTAAATTCTCTCAGTGCAAATATTACTCATAAGGAGCGTTGGGTTATATGCAATGAAGATAATCCTAGAATGACAGAAGATGGCGTAATGATACTACCTTGGAAAAATGCTTTGAATAGACTATTTCAATAACTCGAATATTTATGCAACCTCTGACTCAACTTCAACATCCCATCCAGGAAAAACTAAAGACGCTGGATGACAATGTAGTGCCCTAGCTAAGACTTTAGCTCTCTCCACCCCCAATGAAATTCTATTATTTTCTATTGCTGAAATTGTAGCCTGAGGAATACCCGACTTCTTAGCAAGATCATTTTGAGACATCTCGTTAAACTCTCTCATAATTTTCAGAGACTCGCCAATACT
The DNA here is from genome assembly GCA_044351785.1 of Bdellovibrionota bacterium. Lineage (GTDB taxonomy): Bacteria > Bdellovibrionota_C > UBA2361 > SZUA-149 > DAOLCO01 > JAIYCX01. Next base: position 718 of record JBILFC010000084.1, on the reverse strand, counting down.
AACTTCTACCCTCTTATTGCTTTTCTTATAATTAACCATAATTAATACCTATGAGGATTGATATCCAATACAATAACTCTAACTTCATCCTTTTTAATGTGATAGATCACTCTATACTTTAAGCTTAGTCTTGAAGATCTATAACCAAACCATTCTCCTTTCAGGGCCTCATCTCTTAATCCACTCATCAACTTTAAAGCAGATGGACCGGAATATTTAACTACATCCTTCCATTTTTCATATTTTTTAATAATTTCAACCGGCAATTTATTAAGTGCCTTGGTTGCCTTAGGGGTTTCTAAAATATCCCACATATCCTTATTGTAATATATTATTTATAGTATGTCTAGTAATATTATCTCTCATTTGTTATCGTATTTTCAGCACACAAAAATCCTAAAAGACATTATTTTATGAAAATAGTTGATATCAGCATGAACATTGGCGACTTCGTATTCCCCGAAAATCCAGACTCCCAACCCAAGGGGCCCTTTAATAGAGTATCAGGAGACAATCCTGAATATGTTTATGATCTAGAAATCTGTACTCAAAGTGGCACTCACATCCAAGGTCCTCATTATTTTTTAAAAGAAGGTAAGAAGATTAGCGACTTTCCTCTTGAAAGATTCATGGGAGATGCGGTTATTATTAATATTCATAAAAGAGGCGAAGACACTAGCCTAGAAGAGATGAAGCAACTTATTAGCGTTGAAGAGGG
>JBILFC010000306.1:0-3420 GCA_044351785.1 Bdellovibrionota bacterium | reverse complement strand
CATGGAAGAACTTATAAGAACTCAAGTTCTCGATCCAAAAACAAGACCAGGCCTATCTCTGCAGTAAGGAAGTTCTACTCCTAGAATGCCTTACAAACCTATCTGCTATAACATCCCGACACGTCTGGCTATCTGCTGTTCCTATAAGAATTGATGGAGTTGAAGGCGCTCCATGCAGGGCTTATATAATTACTTAAAACATTTAGCTACTGGGCCTACTTCCTATGGTTTTAAGTAATTAAATTATTATTTCCTTAATAAAAGTCCTCCTAACAAAATTAAGACTGAAATAGCTGACCCGAGGGGGTCATAAATAAAAGCACTGATAGTCAGATAGAAAGAGACACAACAAAAAATAATAGGAGTTATCGGATAGAAAAAAACTTCATATGGCCTAAATCTATCAGGATTATGCTTCCTAAGAATAAAAAGGGAAAGGCCTGTTAAAGTAAAAAATAACCATACGATTGTCGTAGTATAAACTATCGACTGCGAAAAACTTCGCGCACAAAACACAATTATACAGCTTAAGATTCCCTGAATAACATAGGCATCAATTGGAATACCATACTTTCTTTTACCGAAGCCCAGCTTAGATGCAATAGAAATGGAATCTCCAATGACATTAGCAATTCTCGATCCAGTAAAAATAAGTCCGTGAGTCGCCCCAAGACACGCCAAGCATACAATTAAATTTGATATTGATTGAGCCTGTCTTGGAAATACCAATCCGACTGTCTCCATTGTCACATTAGTTGAATTCACTACGCCTTCATACCCTAATGCATATAAGAAAGAGAAATTAGCAAGCACATAGAGAAGACAAACTAACAGCAAGCCTATGCACAAGGCTGACATGATATTTCGATTTGGATCTTTAATTTCCTTAGTGAGAAATGCAAGCTCGTTCCATCCACCATAAGTAAACAATATTAAAATCATTGATAGATTCAGACTAGAAAAACTATAGCCAGACTCTAAGGATTGGGTTTTCATGAAGTTATTTGGTGAGATTAGTACAACCGAAAAAAGTAATAATAAGCAAATAAATTTTAAAATCGCAATTAAGTTCTGCAACATTCTCCCTCTATTCTCTCTATAAGAATTAATTAATGTTAGAGATAGTATTGCAATCGTTGAAATCTGAATCTGGGAAAGAATTACGTTTATTCCTAAGCTCAGAAGAAAGTCAATAAAATATTTAGAGAACAGAAGTGCCATTCCAGCAATCGAACCAGGCTGAACAATTATCATTCGTCCCCAGGAGAACAAATATCCTACTTTCTCACCATATGTTCTCTTTAAATACGCATAATCTCCGCCATCTTCTGGATAAGTAGTTGCAAGTTCAGAATAAACTAGTGCACCTGATAAGGAAATTAAACCTCCAATTATCCATAAAACTAAAACTCCGTAAGCACTAGTAGCCCCCCTAGCTACCAAAGGAGCTGTTTCAAAAATTCCTGCGCCAATAATGAGGGTAACAATAAGTGCAATCGAATCAAATAGGGAAAGCTTTTTCTTAGACAACTTTATTTACTCTTAACGCTTTCGGCCTGATATTCATTAGGAATAAAAAGATAGTCGGCATGAAAGACATGCTCATAACGATAATTTAAATCGGTCATCATCTTTAAAAAATCTTTAACCAACATTCCCTCATGATGAGAAAAATACTCCTTACCCTTCTCTTGCGGTGTGTCGCTCACTTCAATAAACATTACTGGTCTATTCTGCTTAATTGTTTCTAATGCACCCTTGATAATTATTGGTTCTGATCCTTCTGCATCGATTTTAATGAAAGACACATTTTTAAGTTTGAAATGATCTAATGGAAACATTTCAAATGCTGCCTTTCCAGAATCAACACAACCTTGCACCGGAGTAGCTCCTCTATTGATGTCAGTAAAACCTAATCCCTTTACTATCTCCGATCCACAGGTTTTATCTCCCAAGGCAACATTGTGAGAAATAATATTTGATAAGTTATTTACTTTCGCATTTTTTACCAAAAGCTCAAAAATATCCTTTTGTGGTTCAAATGCATGAACTAGACCAGGAGAGGCAAGCTGGGCAAGCCGCACCGTATGAGAACCGACAAATGCGCCAATATCTATAACCGTTGTCCCCTTCTTTACGTATTTTTCAAAGAAGTTTTTCTGATAGTGGCCTTCCCATATTTGCCCTTTTCTTAATATATTCTGAACCAAATCATCTGTTTCTTGTAAATAAAGCTGACCCAATCCAGGCACCTGATATACTTTAACGGGAATTGGTTGCTTAGCAACAGTCTTTTCAACTGGCGGTGAAGCTAAAAGCATCTCTACGAAACATAAAGACAGAAGAAAAATGTATAATACTTTTGACATGATTTTATTTTTTAAGGTAGCATATGATACATACTACTTTTGAGCCATCCTAATTTATTGTCAAAACTACTCCAAATAATCCAAGTCCAAGTGAAAACTTTCTTTCAACTTAACAGCCCCAATTAGACCCAAAGTAATAGAAACAAGTCCTACAATCGCCGCACTTTCAAGCACGCCAATTCCGCTTCCTTTAAAGAATACAAATGCAGATACCATAGGAATAGTAGTAGCTCTTACGAAGTTAGGAGCGGTTGTAGCTACAGTAGCTCTTAGGTTGGTACCAAACTGCTCCGCGGCAGTGGTAACAAAAACGACCCAATAACCCACGAAAAATCCAGCAGGTACGCTGAGAGCATAAAACTGCCAAGGCTCACTAATGGGCACATAGAATAAGCACAATATTGAAAGAAACTCTCCTACTAAAAATAAGATAATCGCTTTTTTCCTACTTTTTAATCGCTGGCTAATAAGTCCACAAGCAAGATCACCCAAGGTAAGTCCGACATAACACCATATAAACGCATCTCCAGTAGAGATAGGCTCAACTATTCCCTTAGCAACTCCAATCTCAGGACAAAAAGTCATTAAAATACCAACCAAAAACCAAGTAGGTATTGCAATTGCAATACAAGATAAATATCTAAAAAATCTAGCATAGGAAGTAAAAAGCATAAAAAAGTCACCTCTTTTAACTTCTTTCTCTTTCACTGAATTAAATATCCCTGACTCACTAACGCCGATCCTAAGAAGTAAAAGAAGAAACCCCATACCACCGCCTAACATGTAAACGTATCTCCAAGTAAAAAGCTTACCAATTAAACCTGCTGCCACCACTCCGCTGACGCCAATAGTAGCGACAACAGTAGTACCAAGTCCTCGCTTCTCCTTAGGTAAAAGTTCTGCAACTAAAGTAACCCCACCGCCAAGCTCACCTGCCAAACCAAGCCCTGCAATAAATCTAAGAATTGCATACTGGCTCACACTTTCAACAAAACCATTTAAAAATGTTGCTAAGGAATACATTAGAATAGAACCAAACAGCACCTGAATC
>JBILFC010000080.1:0-10701 GCA_044351785.1 Bdellovibrionota bacterium | reverse complement strand
GTTACCGCTTCAGGTAGAGAATAATGAAGCAACCTTTGGTACCAATTTTGGAGTACCGTTTAGTTATTTTGACGTTTCAGATTCTGGGATAGCCGCCTCATCTAGGGCTAAAACAATTAGTGAATTGAGTAAGCCTCATATTCGACAGGCAGATTTTGTGCGTCCTGGTTGCCTTATCCCTGTTGTAGGGCGAGAGGGTGGGGTCCTTGCTCGTCGAGGGCAGACGGAAGGGTCATTAGATTTAGCAAAGTTTGCAGGTGCGCCAGATGTAGCTGTAATTTGTGAAATTTTATCTGAAGATGGATCGGTCCTTAGGGGGAATGATTTAGTCGCTTTCTCAGATTTATATCAGTTACCAATGTGTAGTGTTGAGGATATAGTTCAATATCGAGAATTATTCGATATCAGCGTGAGAGAGGTATTAACTAAACAACTTAGCTGTAGTGATGATATATTCATGCTTAGAGAGGCTTTAGGAAGTGGTGGCCTTCAATCAGATATAGATGTTCAAGGTTTAAATGCCAAATTTTATGTCTTCGTGGATGATGTTGATAAGGCAGAACATTTTACTTTGGTAATTGGTGAATTAAAGGATGATATGCCGGTTAGAATTCATTCTGAATGTTTGACTGGTGATATATTTGGTAGTCAGCGTTGTGACTGTGGGGCTCAATTAGATGCAAGCTTGGATATATTTATCAGGAACCGATCAGGCGTACTTGTTTACTTAAGGCAGGAGGGGCGGGGTATTGGGCTCTTAAATAAACTTAAAGCATATGAACTTCAGGAGAAGGGGTATGATACGGTACAAGCAAATGAAATTTTAGGTTTTAGAGATGACGAACGAGACTACAAAATAGCCGGCAGCATCATTAAGTCCTTAGGGTTATCTAGTATAAAATTGCTTACAAACAATCCATTGAAGGTTCAAGAGATATCTAAAGTTTTGAAAATTTCGGAGCGGCTTGCAATAGAGGTTCCCGCTACAGAAGATAATCTTCAATATCTACGTACGAAGAAAGATAAATTAGGTCATATATTGAGTAACTTAGACTCATAAGTATACACTTCTTTAAAAGACAGCATATCAATAGGGAATTGGCGAAGTTTAGGCTTTAAGTCCTTAATTTCTTGTTACTTCGGGGCCAGCGATTGGCGCTTATCTTTTATTGGATAGAATAAAATGGGTATTAGAAGGCAAGCTAGGGAAATAGCAGTTCAAGTTTTATACTTGCTTGAATTCTCTGTCGAAAGTTCTCATGTAGAGGATATTTTTGTTCTGCCTGAGGTAGAACCTTTGTTTAAATCTATCAGTTCTGCAGTTAAATCATATAGCTCGATCTTAATTACAGGAGTTTTGAAGAATAGAGATTCTATCGATCGCTTTTTGTCACTATCGAGCGAAAATTGGAGTCTACAAAGGATGGCTAGAGTAGATAAAGCGATATTACGTATTGGTATATATGAAATATTGGTAGTCTCAGATGTTCCTGCCTCGGTGGCAATTAATGAAGCCCTTGAAATTGCTAAAATATTTAGTTCTGATGAAGCTCCAATGTATATCAATGGAGTTTTAGATAGGGCCACTGGCATACTAAGATCTGAAGGTCTAATCGGCTCTGATAGAATTTCAGACAATCTAGGGGATGAAGTCGATTCTAGTTATATTCAAGCTGCAGCCAAGAAGTAGCTTGCCGTCGGACTCCACTTAAATACTTCTAATAAATATTCTGAATTTTTTGATTAAAATTATAAAACCTCTAAGTTCTCGCACATCTAGTCGAATATAGTACTAACTAGTTTGAAACTGAAGATCTTGGTGGTGATGTATGGATCGTACTTATCAGGCTAGATGATCTGGGCTTGTAAATATTATTGTATTAATGCATTCTCCTGTGAGTAGTTTGATTTTTAAATAATTTTCGGTAAGGATTTTGTCTTATGTCTGAATATTTGCCTCATCCTCAGCCTCTAAAGAATAAGAGAATATTGATTATCGATGATGTCTTAGCACCAAGAAAAATGCTAAAGCGTCTTTTAGTTCAGTTTGGAGAGATGGAGTTTGAGGAGGTTGATAATGGTATTAGAGCTAAAGAGAAGTTAACTTTATCGCCATATGATTTAGTTTTTTGCGATATTCGGTTACCTGATGTTAATGGCCTAGACATTTTAGAGTGGTTGAGAAAGACAGAAGGCTATAATAAGTCTATCCCATATGTGGTTATCTCGTCTGATATGGAAAAAGATCAAGTTATTCGGGCAAAGGCATGTGGTATATCAGGGTATCTGGTAAAGCCTTTTAATTTTGGCGATCTTTATCAGACTCTATCTTCTACTTTCAATTGGAGTCAAGAAATACAGAGGTTTTACGAAATTAGACATGGTATATAGCTTTTTTGTATGACTACCATAATTCCATAAACAGGCTTAGGTTGGATGTTAAACATGCCGATAATAATAATTAACTAAATGTTATTATTAGATATCGTGGGTCTCCTTTGCTTCAAAGTACTTTATTAGAAAAATTTAAAATCTTCATCCGTGAGCATCAAGGCGATTTTGAATCTCTCACTGAGCAGTCTCCTGATCTAGCGAAAGCTTTATCATTGTTTCTTTATGATTTGGGAAGTTCCGTTGGTAATAAATATATAAGTTCTCTTTCAATTTTTGAAGCTTTATCAGAAGGTGTTGCTTTGTTGGATGAGAAGGGAATAGTGACTTATTGTAATCCCACTTTTTTAGCTATGGTGGACAAAAAACAATCTGAAATTCTAGGTGAGGATTTGTTTAAAGTTATACTTGAGAATCAGAGTGATTTGTCGCTTTCTTTCTCAAGTAGTAGATTGTGGATTGATCAGGGTAATGGAGATAGAAGACCAGTTTTACTTCGTAGAGCTCCATTAAAGAGTTACTCAGGTGTGACTATGGGAACTGTTGTTACGATTATTGATATTAGCGATCAAGTTGAAAAGGAAAGCATTCTTAAGGAAGCTAGAGATAAAGCTATTTTATTAAGTAAGAAGAAGTCTAACTTTTTAGCTACTGTAAGTCATGAAATTCGGACTCCTATTAATGGAGTACTGTCACTCGCCACTTTACTTGGGATGTATGAGAATATACCGCCCGATATGAAAGAAGATATCGATGATCTAACTCTTTCTGCAAAGTCTTTAGCACTGACAATTAATTCCGTATTAGATTTTTCAAAGTTGGAAGTTGATAAAATTAGCCCTGATCCTAGATTAACAAGTTTGCCAATGTTAATTCAGGATATTGAGGTCGAACATAGAGCCTTATTCAAGAATAAGAATCAGTTCTTCTTTGTGCATACGGAGGATGATCTTCCTAAAAAAATTAAAATTGACCCTCAGCGAGTTAAGCAAGTCATTTCTAACTTACTTAGTAACGCTAATAAGTTCACTGCAAAAGATGGATGTATTCTCTTGTTTATTAAGTTAAATAGGGAGGATGCAGATCGTTTAATTATGGAAATATCTGTGGCTGATACTGGTATTGGTATCCCTGAAGATAAGATTGAAGGCATATTTGAATGCTATTCACAGTTAGATGATTCCATTACTAGAAGCTATGGCGGCACGGGTTTAGGATTGGCGATCTGTAAAGGTCTATCTGAATTATTGGGGGGTAATATTGAGATAAAGAGTCGTCCCGGCATAGGTAGTATCTTTAAATTTAAGTTTCCTGTTGAGATTATGGATTCTGAGACAGAAGTGAATTCCAAATTTTCCAATAAAATTTCTACTTTTGAAGTTCGAGATATAATCAAAGGGAAGAAAGTCTTGGCTGTAGATGATAATAAAATTAATTTGCTTACTTTAACCAGATTATTGCAGGCTCATGGCCATGAGGTAGTTTCGGTTAATGATCCTCAAAAAGTGGAGGAGCTCATGAATGTGAATGAATTTGATGTGATTCTAACAGACTTACATATGCCTAGTATGAGTGGCTTGGAATTAGCAGAAAGTTTGAAGAGTAAACTAGGAACTAAAATGCCTCCTATTATAGCAATATCCGCAGATAATAGTGCGGAATATGCGAAAGGAGAAGATTCTATATTCTCTGATTTTCTCTTAAAAACCGATTGATTTTATAGGTTTATTTAAGGCCCTTGATGCTCTATAGTATAAATTCTGTATGCTGCCTGTTGCAAGTCATTGCATTTAATTGTAAGTAGCCGAAACTAAATTTGGGCTAGTTTGTCCAAATGGCACAAAACAAAGACGTTTATCGTCTTTATATATATTAAATACTAGGGAAAATTACAATTTTTCAATAAGGGTTTGGAGTCATGTCAAAGGAAAAATTTGATCGTAGTAAGACACACGTTAACGTAGGAACTATTGGACACGTGGATCATGGTAAGACCAGCTTAACAGCTGCGATTACTAAGATAGCAGCAGAATCTGGTAAGGCTATATTTAAAGCCTATGATCAGATTGACAACGCTCCAGAAGAAAGAGCGAGAGGGATAACTATCGCTACAGCTCACGTTGAGTACGAATCAGAGAACAGACACTACGCACACGTAGACTGCCCAGGTCACGCCGATTATGTTAAGAACATGATTACAGGTGCTGCTCAGATGGACGGTGGTATTCTAGTAGTAAGTGCTAATGATGGACCTATGCCACAAACTAGAGAGCACATTTTATTAGCTCGCCAAGTTGGTGTTCCATACATCGTAGTATTCATGAACAAGGTAGACATGGTAGATGATCCAGAACTACTAGACCTTGTAGAGCTTGAAGTTAGAGAGTTATTAAGTTCATATGACTTCCCAGGAGATGATATCCCAGTAATTAGAGGAAGTGCATTGAAGGCACTAGAAGGGGATCAAAGTGACATTGGAGCGGGAGCTGTTAAGAAGCTTTTAGCTGCACTTGATTCATACATCCCTGATCCTACAAGAGATATCGACAAGCCATTCTTAATGCCAGTAGAAGACGTGTTCAGTATTCAAGGTCGTGGAACAGTTGCTACAGGAAGAATTGAAAGAGGTATTGTTAAGGTTGGAGAGGAAATCGAGATCGTAGGATTAAGAGACACTCAGAAGACAACAGTAACAGGCGTTGAAATGTTCAGAAAGCTACTTGATGAAGGTAGAGCTGGAGATAACGTTGGTTGCCTACTAAGAAGTTTAAAGAGAGAAGATGTTGAGAGAGGCCAAGTATTAGCGAAGCCAGGATCAATTACTCCTCACACAGTGTTTAAGGCTGAGTTGTATGTATTAACTAAGGAAGAAGGTGGAAGACACACTCCATTCTTTAAGGGATACAGACCACAGTTCTACTTTAGAACAACAGACGTAACTGGATCAGTTGAACTTCCAGCAGGTCAGGAAATGGTAATGCCAGGAGATAGAGTGACAGTAGAAGTTACTTTAATTCACCCAATCGCGATGGATAAGGAAGTAAGATTCGCTATCCGTGAAGGTGGTAGAACTGTTGGTGCGGGTGTTGTTGCGGAGGTAGTTAAGTAGGCAAAGACATGTATAATGTGCGTAGAGCAAAGGCACTTGTGGTGAGCTTGTCGAAACCATGCCTTTCCTCTACCACGCGAACCATGCCTTTCTTCTACGATAGATTTGGAATTTACGCCTGTAGCTCAATTGGCAGAGTATCGGACTCCAAATCCGAGGGTTGTGGGTTCGATTCCCTCCGGGCGTGCCACTTTTTAAGAATGTATTTTCATAGGTCAAAATGGCAGTAAAACCAGAAAGATTTAATCCAGTTCAATTCGGAAGAGAAGCTTATGATGAACTGAAGAAAGTTCATACTCCTACTTGGGAAGAGACTTGGAAGGCTTCAATAGGCGTTTTTTTTATGCTTGCAATTTTTGGTGTATTTCTAGGTTTGACTGATTACATAGTAGGTACATCTGTTAGGCGATTACTTGGTGCTGAATAATTTTAAATCAATAAAGTTTTTATTATGGACAATGAAATAGATACAAATACAGAGCTTGCTCCTGAATCAGAAGAAATATTGAATTCTTCAGTGGAATCTATAGTGGAAGCTACTGAAGTGGATCCTAGTGTCTCTGAAGATGCTGTTTCTAGTGAAAGTTTAAGCGAAAATTCAGAAGTCGTAGCATCCTCAGAAGTTCCTGTAGTGGAAGAGGGTCCTAGCTTAGAAGAGATTCAGGCTAAACTTCCTTGGTATGTAGTTCATATACATTCTGGATTTGAGGCTCGTGTTAAATTAGGCCTTGAGGAGAGAATTAGAAATGCTAAACTTCAAACTAAGTTTGGCAGGATAATAGTTCCACAAGAAAAAGTTGTCGAACTTGTAAAAGGTGAAAAGAAAACTTCTACAAGAAAATTTTTCCCAGGTTACATGTTAATGCAACTTGAGCTTAATGATGAAACTTGGCACCTTGTTAAAGATACTCCTAAGGTTACTGGCTTTGTTGGAGACATGCATAATCCAGTTCCATTAACTCCTCAAGAAGTTCAGAACTTATTCCAGCAAATGGAAGGTGGAGCGCAAAGACCAAGATCTAAGGTTCAGTACGAAATAGGGGATTCTGTTAAGATTGTTGATGGTCCTTTTGCTGATTTTAATGGTTCTGTTGACGATGTTAAGCCAGATAAAGGTAAATTAAGGGTTCTTATTAGTATTTTTGGAAGAAATACGCCTGTGGAACTTGATTTTGTACAGGTTGAGAAAGTATAAGAAGGGCCAATTTTTAATTAATTCTCGTTAATTCGTGAGAGAGTAGGGGAATATTTCATTAAGTCGTTAGAATTATTATTGTTTTATCGAATCTTAATTAGTGTTTATTGATAATAAAAGATTTATTAGTTTAGTTGGAGTTTTATAGATGGCTGCACCAAAAGGTAAGGGACCTAGCAAGAAGATAAATGGAATGGTTAAGTTACAGATCCCCGCGGGTCAAGCTAACCCATCACCCCCAGTTGGGCCTGCTTTAGGTCAGCAAGGTGTGAACATTATGGAGTTCTGTAAAGCATTCAACGCTAGAACTCAGGCACAGACTGGAACTATATTGCCAGTAGTGATTACTGTTTACGCGGATAGAACTTTTTCTTTTATTGTAAAAAGTCCACCAGCATCTTTTTTAATCAAGAAGTATGCTAAGCTTGATAAGGGATCTAGTGAGCCTAACAAGAATAAAGTTGGTTCATTAACTATGGAAGATTTACAAGAAATTGCAAATTTAAAGAAAGATGATTTAAGTGCATATGATGTTGATCAAGCAGTAAAGATCATCGCAGGATCAGCAAGAAGTATGGGTGTTAAAACACCTTTCTTCGGATAGAGTTTTTATTTTTAAGGAGTAAGGAAGATGGCAAAAGCAGGAAAGCGAATACAGGCAGCTAGAAAGCTTGTTACAGAAGGTAAACTCTATTCGATAGAGGAAGCTAGTAAGCTGATTGAAGCTATGCCTAAGGCAAAGTTTGATGAGTCAATTGACCTGTGTGTAAGCCTAGGTGTAAATCCTAGAAAGGCAGAGGAAAATGTTAGAGGCACGGTAGCTCTTCCTAATGGTCGTGGTAAGACAGTTAGAGTTGTTGCATTTTGTAAAGGCGATAAGGTCAAGGAAGCACAAGATGCTGGAGCTGACTTTGCTGGAGCGGAAGATCTTGTAGCTAAGATTCAAGGTGGTTGGATGGACTTTGATGCTGCGGTAGCAACACCAGATGCAATGGCACTTGTTGGAAGAATCGGTAAATTGTTAGGACCACGTGGTTTAATGCCAAATCCTAAAGTTGGAACTGTTACTCCGGAAATTGGTAAGGCAGTTGAAGCGATCAAATCTGGGCGAGTAGAGTTTAGAGTTGAAAAGGCTGGGATTGTACATGTTGGTGTAGCAAAGGCTTCTTTTGGTGCTGAGAAGGTAGCTGAAAATGTTAAGGCTGTTTTAGATGCAATTTTAAAAGCTAAACCTCCAACTTCAAAGGGCGTTTATCTTAAGAATGCAACAGTAGCTACAACAATGGGCGCAGGCGTGCCTCTTGATCTATCTCAAGTTAGATAGTTTTATATAAAAGTTTTTAGAGGATTGCTTAAATGAATACAGAAGAAAAAAAATTAGCGGTTGGAGAGTTAACTGACCTTTTTAAAGGTGCTGAAGCAGCTTATCTTTTAAGTTATAAGGGAAGTAATGCTAGTCAAATGACTTCCATGAGAAGAGAATTAAGAGCTAGTGGTGCTACATTTGCAGTAGTTAAGAATACATTGGCAAAGAAAGCTCTTAGCGATCTTGGAACAACAGACTTGTCTTCTTATTTTAAAGGGCCAGTTGCAGTTGTTTGGGCTAAGGGTGATTTTGTTACGCCTGCTAAGATTATTAGCAAGCATTCTAAAGAAAATGACAAGCTGAGCGTAACTGCTGGGCTAGTTGAAGGTAAGGTTGTAGATGGAAGTGGCTTTGAAGCTATCGCTACTCTACCTTCACGTGAAGAGATTCTATCTAAGTTGTTGGCGTTAATTAATACTCCTGCTACCAAGCTTGTTCAGATGCTTAATGCCCCTGCAAGTAAGTTAGTTAGGACTATCGATGCGTGGAGAGCGGAGTTAGAGAAAAAGGCTTAAGCCTAGCTTGAGATTGATTTGATCCTATGATAGTGAGTGCTCAAATTATTGATATTGAGCGCCACATTTAAGGGTAGGGGCAAGTTTAGTTTATAATAATTGATTTTAGGACATAGAAGAGTAAGGAGAAAAAAATGAGTGAGCTTAATTTTGAAGGCGTAAAAGATTACATTAAGGGAATGTCCCTAATGGATGCTGCTAATTTAGTTAAGGCCCTAGAAGAAGAGTTGGGCGTAACTGCTGCAGCTCCTATGGGAATGATGGCTGCAATGCCAGCTGCTGCGGCTGAAGCTGCAGAAGAGAAAACAGCATTTGATGTTGTTTTAGCTGCTGCTGGTGCTGATAAGATCAAGGTAATTAAAGTAGTTAGAGAAGTAACTAGCCTAGGTCTTAAGGAAGCTAAGGAATTAGTAGAAGCAGCTCCTAAGGCTGTTAAAGAAGGTGCTACTAAGGCTGAAGCTGAAGACATCAAGAAGAAGCTTGAAGAAGTTGGAGCTAAGGTAGAACTTAAATAGTTCTAGTTTAGGTGCGATAGATTAAATCCCAAGATTTCGCAAGGTAACTTGCGTATCTTGGGGTTTAAGTTCTTTGGGGTTGGGTCTTATAACTTTACCTTAGCTTGCTTGAGCGTTTAGCGAGTTATTTACTGATAAATATACTTGGTAGATAAATTTCGATTTTACTCTTGTGGCATTCTTAAAGATAAGTTAAAAGGCTGAAAATAAAAGATTTTTGATTGGTCCTCGGACTTTAGGGGCGCTTTTGTTGAGAGGCGATAACATTAAAATATAAAAATTTAGGCGGAGTCTACTCTGCCTTTTTGTGTTTTTGTTACTCAATAAATGCTTCTAGTTTTTTTAGGTTTTAAAATATTTACAAATTGTAATTTTAATTTACAGAGTCTTAATTTTTATTAGGCTAAAACGATAAAGATAACGAGCAAGTCTTATGTCATCAACTACAGAAGTTTCGAATACTATTAGTAACAGTAGAGTTAGCCACCGAGTTAGACTTAGAAGAAATTATTCTAAGTATGAGAAGACTCAGGAAGTGCCTAATCTTATCTCTATTCAATGTGCATCCTTTTCTAAGTTCTTGCAGGAGAATGTGCCTTTGGACAAGCGAGAGGATTCAGGCTTGCAAGCTGTATTTAAATCGGTTTTCCCAATAAGGGATTACAACGATACAGCCTCTCTTGAGTTCGTGTCTTATGAACTAGGCGAAGCTAAATATGATGTTAGCGAATGTCATGAGAGAGGAATGACTTGGGCCACACCTCTTAAAGTTACCGTACAGTTAGTACTCTGGGATGTTAGCCCAGAAGGTGTAAGACAAATTAGAGATATTAAAGAGCAAGAAGTTTACTTTGGTGAAATTCCATTGATGACTGATACTGGTACTTTCATGGTCAATGGATCAGAGAGAGTTATTGTGAGTCAGTTGCATCGTTCTCCTGGTGTGTTCTTTGATCACGATAAAGGTAAGACACATTCTTCTGGTAAAATTCTTTATAACGCAAGAGTTATCCCATATAGAGGTTCTTGGTTAGATTTAGAATTTGATGTTAAAGATATTCTTCATGTAAGAATTGACAGAAGAAGAAAGCAACATGCTACAATTCTTCTAAGAGCACTTGGAATGAGTGGGGAAGAAATTCTTACTTATTTCTATAAGACAGATAATTTAAAGTTCCATAAAGATGGTTCTATCACGAAGGAATTTAAGCCTGAACAATTAGAAGGTCAGAAAGCATTTGCTGAAATTCAAGCAAAAGGCGGGAAGGTCTTAATTAAAGAAGGTCAGAAGTTTAATAGAGCTAACATCAGAAGGCTTAAAGAAGCTGAGATCAAGGAAGTTCACATTGATCCTACAGGTGCGGAAGGATTTGTTAGTGCTAAGACAGTTGTTATAGCGACAGAAGATATTTCACTACCAGGTGTTAAAAAGGCTGTAGCTAAGGAAGGTGATATCTTAGTTGGATGGGATTCAATTGTTAAGGCATTACCTAAGAACCTTACTGATATTTCAGAGAAGGATTTGTCAGATGTTCTTAAGAAGTTTAGAGTTCTTCTTAGAGCTGGTGAAACTTTTACTCCAGATGTTATCGATAGCAAGGGTAAAGTTA
>JBILFC010000345.1:0-2918 GCA_044351785.1 Bdellovibrionota bacterium | reverse complement strand
ATCTATTTCTTCATTGGGCATCGCCGCACATGAAGTCGGACATGCAATTCAAGACGCTACTAATTATGCGCCTTTAGTTCTTAGAAATGGGATAGTGCCTTTGGCTAGTTTCGGTTCAAATGCTTCATACATGCTTATGTTTTTGGGGGCTGCTATGGGAATGTTTAATTTAATTTTATTAGGGATTGTGGCATTTTCTCTTATAGTGATATTTCAATTGGTTAACCTTCCAGTGGAGTTCGATGCAAGTAATAGGGCTAGAGCTATTTTACTTAAAGATGGTATTATTTCTCAATCAGAGGAAAAAGAAGTTGGAAAGGTTTTAAATGCAGCAGCTATGACCTATGTTGCAGCCACTGTTACTTCTGTCTTGACGCTATTGTATTATTTATATCGTTTTGGGGTGATTGGTGGTAGTAGGAATAATGATGAATAGAAACTTTCCCTCATCCCCTGCCCCTTCTCCCAAAGTGAGAAGGGGTGATGTTCCCCTCTACCTCTGGGGGAGGGGTTAGGGGTGAGGGAATGCAAATAAAGATATTTGGAGTATTATGAGCATATACGAATCGCTTAAACCACTACTCTTTAAGGGTGATCCTGAGAATATACATAATGGGCTTCATTCTTTATTAAAAGGCGTTCAAGCTGTGCCTTTTGCAACAGGACTTGTGGAGAGTTATTTTTCATACCCCAGTTCATTGCTAGAGCAAGATTTATTCGGCCTTAAGTTTGCTAACCCCTTTGGGCTTGCCGGCGGGTTTGATAAAAATGCAGAGATCTTAAAAGCAATGTCAGCATTAGGATTCGGATTTTTAGAAGTTGGCTCAGTAACAAATTCTTCTTCTCAGGGAAATGATAAACCTAGGTTGTTTAGGTTGGAAGAGGATGAGGCTTTAATTAATAGAATGGGATTAAATAATGTTGGCGCACAAGAATTTCTAAAGAACTTCCATAAGAATCAGATTGATAAACCAGTATTTATAAACATAACTAAAACTAATAATCCAAATCTTAACGGTGATCAGGCGATACAAGATATTAAAGAGTGTTACGAAGTCGTAGGAAGCTCTGCAAAAGTCTTAGTCCTAAATTTGAGCTGCCCTAACACTAAAGATGGTAAAACATTTGAGGATCTAGATTCTCTAAAAGCCTTGTTAACAGCTATTTCAGAATCAAGGCAGGCGTTAGCCATAAATCATGATATTTTAATTAAGCTATCAAATGATATTCCTCTAGAGAATCTAAATGGATTAATTGAACTTTGTGCTAGCTTTGATGTGCAAGGTTATATCGTCTCTAATACCTCAGTAGCTAGATCGGAATTGAAGGCTTCTAAGGATAAAATTGAAGAAATTGGACGGGGAGGCTTAAGTGGTAAGCCTGTATTTGAAAGAGCCTTAGAACGAGTTCGTCGGGTTTATGAGATAACAGAAGGTAAATTGCCAATAGTTGGAGTTGGGGGAATTAGTTCCACTGAGGATGCCATCCGTATGTTGGAAGCCGGAGCATCCCTTTTAGAGATCTATACAGCTTTGATTTATGAGGGCCCAGGTCTAATTAATAGACTTTGTGAGGGAGTAGAGCGGGAAATGATAAAGAGGGGATACTTATCCCTAGTGGAATTTCGATCCTAAATATTGAAATTCCTTGAGTTTAATAGTAAACTTCCCGCTATTATCTCGATCTTAAAACCTTATAATTTTACTATGGCTAGAAAATCTTCGGCTAAAACTCGCTCAGATCAGAAAGGATCCAGTAAAAAGGCACCTGCTAAAAAAGTTGCTACTAAAAAGAGTAAGCCTGCTATCGCAAAGAAGCCAAGTAAAAAGAAAAAGACTATAAGTGAGAAAGTTGTGCCAATTAGGAAGAACTTAGTCGCAACAAAAAAATCATCAACTAAATCTTCCATAAGTTCAAAGAAACAAACAAAGAGTTTAAATATGTCAGCGGATAAGTTAAGTGATAGGGAAGTTGTAGAACTTTATAGAAGATGGGGGCACCTTAGTGCAACTTTAGATCCCTTAGGCTTTATGGCCCCAGTAACTCATCCTCATATAGACGCTTTGGATAAGTCTAGTATCTTAATTAAAAACTTGGAATCTGTTTATACCGCAAATATCGGTGCTGAGTTTATGCAGATGTCGATGCCTGACAGATGTGAATGGGTTGCTAGTCGTATGGAAGCAGAGCCAGAAGATTTCGATGAAAGAGCTGTGCTTAAGAGAATTCTTTCCGTCGAAACATTCGAGAAATTTCTTCATACTAAATATGTCGGCGCTAAGAGATTTTCTTTAGAGGGCTTAGCTGTAGTAGTACCATTGATCGATTCTATACTTGATCAGGCAGGAGAAAGTGGTGTTGAGACGGTCATGATAGGTATGGCTCATAGAGGCCGATTAAATGTACTTCATCATATAGCTGACACTTTAGCAGAATATATAGTGGCAAAATTTGAAGACGTTGATCCTAGAAGTGCATTGGGAGGAGATGATGTTAAGTATCACTTAGGTGCATCAGGTGTTTATGTCACTTCATATGGGAAAAAAATCAATGTCGAATTGGCTCCTAATCCAAGCCATCTGGAAGCTGTAAACGCTCCAATTATGGGTAGAACGAGAGCGAGGCAAGAATTAAATGGAGATCTAGAAGGTCGGAAGACAATGTGTATTCTTCTTCATGGAGATGCAGCATTTGCTGGTCAGGGAATCTGTGCAGAGGCATTAAATTATGCAAGCATACCTGGGTTTTCAATAGGTGGAACAGTCCATGTTGTAATAAATAATCTAATTGGTTTTACTGCCACTCAGCCTTCTTTATATTCTGGAAGGTATTGTACTGATATTGCTAAGCGCCTTGAAGTTCCCATTTTCCACGTAAATGGCGATAGTCCAAGAGATGTAATTAAGGTTGGTAGATTG
>JBILFC010000002.1:0-30076 GCA_044351785.1 Bdellovibrionota bacterium | reverse complement strand
TCACAGTAAGGGAGATACCAATCAGGTATTGATTCTAGCTCATTAGCGCATAATGTTCGCAGGGCTCTATATTTTTGGGTTATTTCAGTAATAATCTGCTCGACTTGATTAATATCAACAAAAGCTACCTCGGTATCCAAACCTTGAGTATGTAAAGTAATTTTAGGGTAAGGTAATTTCATTTTCTAAATTATTTCAGTTACGGAATGGAACAACATCAGGTTCCTATATCGTCACGATAATATTTTCATGTCAATATTAAAAGACATTTAGCGTAAAAGAACTTATTATAATAGATTATAATAAAGAGGGGTGACCTAAGTTCACCCCCATCCTCAAAAGAAGATTAAAAACCTTTAATATCCAGCGGTACCTGGGGGAACGCCACTGGGTGGAGACTGTTGGTTCGACGGGCTGTAAAGATGGAAAACTTCCAATAATATGCGTACCCTAAAAAAAGCCATGACTACTTATTGTAGTAACTTGACATTATTTTAGATTTGAGATAGCTGATAACTATATGAATAATTCGTTCTTAAATTCTACTTTCCACTCTTGGTTCTGGGCCTAGCCCATATATATCTTCCTTTTTTATAGTTCCTCATTTTATTTAATTCCTGCTAGCTGATAAGATCTAGCAATAAAATTAGTCATTTAAACGCTTAAAATTATGCGTATTGTATCAAAAGTTCAGAAATTCTTCGGTGATTGTATCACCCCGGTAGCTTTATTTTTAAGCCTCAGGGATAAGTATCCAGGATCATGTCTATTAGAGAGTAGCGACTATCACGGCGTGGAAAATAGCTCTACGATTTTAGGCATTGGACCTAGATTGACCTTTGAGGTGAGTGAGTTAGAAGTTATTGTTAAAGGTGCAAGGGGGGAGATTGTTAGTAAGAAAACTCTTGGGCATTCTGATGATGTTCTACCTAGTATCAAGGAGTTTTTTAATAGCTTTCAAGTTAAAAGAGATAATACATTTAATACTTTTAATGGCTTTATTGGTTATATTAGCTTCGAATCGATACCGTATTTTGAAAATATTAAATTTAAAAAAGAAAGAGACGTTGCAAGGAAGATTCCGGAAGCTCGATATACGCTTTACTCATACTTAATAGAAATTAAACATTTTAGTAATGAACTATATATTACTAAAAATTTTATTGAAGGGGAGACTAATGAGGAAGAAGTAGAGAATGATATTAAACATTTGTTCTCAGTTTGTCTTCATAATTCCTTTACTAGCAGTGGGTTTAAGGCGATAGGAGAGGAAAGTTCTAATATCGGTGACGAGGAAAATTTAAACATTATCAATGAATGTAAAAAACACATTCAGAGAGGTGACGTATTTCAGATAGTGCCATCTAGGAGATATTCTCAGAAATTTACCGGAGATGATTTTCAAGTTTATAGGGCATTAAGGGCAATTAACCCTTCTCCTTATCTTTACTACTTTGATTGCGGTAGTTTTAAACTTTTTGGATCAAGTCCAGAAGCTCAGTTAGTTATCCGCGATGGAGTGGCATCTCTTTATCCAATAGCAGGTACTTGTCCGCGGACTGGCGTAGATGTAGTCGATAGAGCGAGAGCTCAAGAACTATATGAGGATCCAAAGGAGAATGCAGAGCATGTGATGCTTGTAGATCTTGCTAGAAATGATCTAAGTAGATTTTGTAAGGGTGTACATGTCCCAGTATTTAAAGAGATTCAGTACTACTCACATGTTACACATCTAGTTTCTAGAGTAGAAGGAAAGCTTAAGGGTGGGGCTTCGGCCTTTGATATCTTAAGTTCCACATTTCCCGCAGGGACTTTAAGCGGTGCTCCTAAGTATAGAGCATTAGAAATTCTAGATGAATTAGAGGTGGGTAGAAGAGAAAATTATGCTGGGGCAGTTGGTTTGATAGATTTTTCAGGAAATTTAAATCATGCAATTGTCATTCGTTCTTTCTTAAGTAAGGACAATGTTCTTCATTCTCAAGCTGGAGCAGGAATTGTAGCTGATTCTGTTCCGGAAATGGAAGTTGAAGAGATAAAAAATAAGCTAGGGGCTCTGAAGCAAGCAATAAAGGTCGCAGAAGGAATGTCAACAAGAGGTTAAACTAATGAAAGTATTTATTATAGATAACTACGATTCCTTTACATTCAATTTGGTTCACATAATCGAGGATATCCTTGATCAAGATGTAGTAGTGAAAAGGAATGATTGCTTTGAGCTTAGTGAGATAGAGGATTATTCACATATTGTATTATCTCCCGGTCCAGGCTTGCCAAGTGAAGCGGGCTTAATGCCTGAAGTTGTTAGGCAATATGGACCAAGTAAGAAAATTCTTGGAGTTTGTCTTGGACATCAGTGTATTGGTGAAGTTTATGGCGCTGGCTTAGAGAATTTATCAAAGGTAGTTCATGGTAAAGGTATTGAAACTTTAATTACTCATAGAGACGAACAAATTTATAAGGGATTGCCGGAGAAAATAGTTACTGGGAGATATCATTCTTGGGTCGTATCTAATAAAAACTTGCCCGATTGTATAGATGTAACAAGTGTCGATGATCAGGGCTTCATAATGTCTCTAAGGCATAAAGAGTATGATGTTGTCGGAGTTCAGTATCACCCAGAATCTGTTCTGACACCAATGGGGAGAACCATATTAGAGAATTGGTTAGCATGAAAATTAAGTATTATCAGCAAGCATTATTAGAAGGATTGAGGCTTAGTCATGAAGAGGCTAAGGAATTGTGTACTTTGATCTTAAGTCCTGAATTGGAACCTGTTAAGGTTGGGGCAATATTGTCTCTTTTAGCCGCAAGACCTCTTGAAATCGAGGAGGTTTTAGGTTTTAGAGATGCGCTCTATGAAACTAAGATTGATTTAAATCTAAATTATGACAAGGCCGTTGATGTTTGCGGTACTGGAGGGGATGGGAAGAACTTTTTTAATATTTCAACGACATCATCTTTTGTAGTAGCAGCCGCTGGGGTGCCAGTAGTGAAACATGGAAACCACGGAGTTTCTTCTAGTTGTGGCTCTTCTACTGTTTTAGAGGCCTTAGGCTATCAGTTTACTACTCTGGAGGGAACTCTTCAGAAGCAACTTGATAAGGTGGGGATTACGTTCTTACATGCTCCACTTTTCTATCCATCTTTAAAGCACATCGGAATAGTTAGAAGAGCATTAGGGGTTAAGACTATTTTTAATATTCTAGGTCCACTATTAAATCCTGCTGGAGTTCCACTTCAGGTTACGGGAGTCTATGGATCTGACGTGCAACGATTATATCAGGAGGTTTTAAAGGAAATTACAGAAGACTACTTCGTAGTTTATTCTTATGATGGATCTGATGAAATTAGTTTGCTGTCCCCTGCTAGGATAGTTGGCAGAGATAAGGAAGTTTTCATAGAGGAGGATAAGGAAACAGAGCTTGGTCGTTTGAAGTTTTTAAATGAAGAGGATTTAAAATCTCCCGGAGATGCAAAGCAGGCAGGTGCCTTGTTAGTGAGTGTTTTAAAAGGAGAGGGTACTTTTGCACAGAATCAAGTTGTAGCTTGTAATAGCGCTTTGGCTATTTCTCTTTATAAACAGTGCTCCTTGATATCAGCAAAAGCAGAAGCTGATGAAATTATTAGCTCAGCTAAGGGATATAAAGTGTTGAAGGATCTTTTAGAATGTCAGTAAAGATTAAAGTCTGTGGTCTTAAAGATAGAGATAATATTCTAGAAGTTCTAAAGCTTGGTCCAGATTACTTAGGATTTATTTTAGTGAGTGAATCTAAGCGATTTATTGAAAAAGATTTATTACTTGAGTTGTTGAAATATGTGGAAGTTTCTAAACGGGCAGTTTTAGTTACGAGAGATATGCCACTTGATGATTTGCGTACTTTGCCACTAGCTTTCGTTAAGGGGATTCAATTGCATGGTATGGAAACAGCTTCTTATGTAAGAGAATTGAGGGGAGAATTTCCCAAATTAGTTATTATTAAGGCGATAGGAGTTAGTTCTGCTGAATCATTTTCTGTTTGCAGTGAGTATGTTGATGAAGTGGATTACTTTCTATTTGATACTGAAATAAAGAGTGGGGATAGTAAAATTTCAGGTGGGACGGGTCAGATGTTTAGCTGGGATCTCTTAAGTGAGTATACCTTGGATCACCCTTATTTTTTAAGTGGTGGTTTAAGTCCAGATAATATGACTTTAATAAATCAATTATGTGATAAAGATTCTCATTTAGCCGGTGTTGATTTGAATAGTCGTTATGAGTTGTCTCCTGGGCTTAAGGACGTTGTCTTATTGCAAGAAAGTTTTAATATATTGAGAGGTTAGTATGAATACAGAATACCGAGTTAGTGAAGATGGATATTATGGAGAGTTTGGTGGTGCTTATATTCCAGAGATGCTCTACCCAAACGTGTCTGAACTCCAGTCAAAATATAGGGAGATAATCGAACACCCTGAATTTCAGAGAGAGTTTCGTGGTATCTTAAAGGATTATGTAGGTAGGCCATCTCCTCTTGGTTATGCAGGTAGATTATCAGAAAGATATGGAGCTGAAATATATCTTAAGAGAGAAGATTTAAATCATACAGGCTCTCATAAAATTAATAATACCGTGGGACAGATTCTGTTAGCTAAAAGACTTGGCCGGAATAGAATTATTGCTGAAACGGGAGCAGGGCAACACGGAGTTGCAACTGCCACAGTTTGCGCTTTGATGGGGATAGAATGTATCGTGTATATGGGCGAGGTTGATGTTAAGAGACAATCTCCTAATGTGCAGAGGATGAGATTGTTAGGTGCGGAAGTTAGATCTGTAACTTCTGGTAGTAAAACTTTAAAAGATGCTACAAATGAGGCGATGAGAGACTGGATTTGTAATCCCACATCTACTCATTATATTATTGGTTCAGTCGTTGGACCACATCCATTTCCAGATATGGTATCTTATTTCCATTCCGTAATAAGTGAAGAAACTAGATCGCAGTTGTTGGAGAAGACAGGGTCTGAAGATCCAAATTTGGTAGTCGCTTGCGTAGGAGGTGGAAGTAATGCGATGGGGATATTCTATCATTTTTTAAACTCTCCAAAGGTTAAGTTAATTGGAGTAGAGGCTGCTGGTAAGGGCGTAAATTCAGGATGCTCTGCTGCAACGACAAAGCTTGGAAGTGTTGGAGTGCTTCATGGGTCTAAGACTTTATTAATGCAAACTCCTGATGGTCAGGTACTAGAAGCGCATTCAGTATCGGCTGGGCTTGATTACCCAGGAATTGGACCTCAGCATTCTCATTTATGGCAAACAGAGAGGGTGTCTTATGAGTCTGTTACAGATGATGAGGCGCTTGAGGAAGCATTAGTTGTTACTAAATTAGAGGGAATTATCCCTGCTTTAGAAACTGCTCATGCATTTGCTGTCTTACCGAAGTTGAAATTAAACAGAACTGATATAGTTGTAGTTTGTCTCTCTGGTCGAGGGGATAAAGATCTTGATACATATGTAGAATACGCAAATTCTAAGGGGATATAATGAGTAGAAATCAGAAATTTAAAGAAATTTTTTCAACTGAAAAGAAGTTGTTATCAGTTTTTACTACCGCAGGTTATCCCACTTTAAATTCAACAAAAGTAGTAGTGCAAGCACTTGATGCTTCTGGAGTTGATTTTATTGAGTTAGGTTTTCCGTTCTCAGATCCAGTTGCAGACGGTGAAACTATACAAAAAACTAATACCGTTTCTATCGAAGAAGGGATGACTCTAAAAGTACTATTTGAGCAACTTAAAGACTTTAGAAAGACCGTCTCCATGCCAATTGTACTTATGGGTTATTTAAATCCTATTGTTCAATTTGGCTTAAAGAACTTTTTAGATGCGTGTTTTGAAAATAATATAGATGGATTAATTATTCCTGATTTGCCTCTTAGTGAGTATAAAAAGGAATGGGAGGCAGAACTTGTTAAGAGAAATATTTCATTTGTTTTCTTGGTTACTCCTCAGACTAGTGATGAACGGATCAGAGAAATAGATGGATTAAGTGATTCATTTATTTATGCTGTAAGTTCGCAAGCGGTAACTGGTGGTGCCGTTAATGCATCAAGTTCACCTGAGCAGTATTATCAGAGATTGGATGAATTAAATTTAAATCATCCTGTGATTGTTGGCTTCGGTATAAGTGACAAAGAAAGCTTTAACCTTGCAACGAAATATCATAAAGGTGCTATCATTGGGAGTGCGTTCCTTAGAGCCATTGGAGAAAGGGGAGAATTGAAGAATAAGGTACAGGATTATATTTCTTCTATAAGGTAAAAGTCATGAAAAAGCTTCTATGTATATTGCTCTTAGGTAGTTTGAATTCTTGTGCTAAACTTGGTTCTTATACTACTTGGCTAAAATCAGAGTCTGGATCTCCAGAAGTTACCAAGCAAGTGAATTTAGATTCAGAAAAGGGATCTAAGGAAGATTCTGTTTGTAGAAATGTTTTAGAAAAGTCGCTAATGAGTTTTAACCCAGATTTACCAATTGTCGGAGCGGATCTAGATCGAGTTATTAACCTTATTGTTCAGTATCAGGCTTGCGAAGAAGTAAAGAGAGATGATCGTATAGCTGATGTTCTTCTTAAGTTATTAAAGCGGGTGCAGATTTTAGAGGGAGAGCTTAATATGTTGAAGGGTGAGGGGCTTGGTGCGGGTCAATAATTTCTAATCTCTTCTACCTTTAGAGCGTAGGCTAAGCCTAAATAAACTAAGATAAACATAGGGGCCAGTATAGTATAGCTATAGGTTCCCCTGAAAAAGACCACAAGCGTAGTGCTTATAATAGCTGAAATCAATATTTTTATAGCTTGAGAATTATTAAACTTTGGTTTTACTTTAAAGCTGTTTTTTAAGAAAAGTAGCTCTGTTAGAGATACTAAACTTGCGCTCATTCCAATTCCAATAATTGATAAAGCTGGGTCAAGACCTAGCTTGGGAATTAAATAAAAACAGAATAGTATGCAAAGTCCAGTTCCTAGAATCAGTCGAAACATTGCGATAGAGCTTACTAGTTTGCGCTTAGATTCTGCATACAATGAGCTAGAAAAGATCCTTGAAAGTGATACTGGTACCAAGCCAATTGTGAAAGCAGATAGGGTTAACCAAACTTTTAACGTATCATATGCGGAAAAATGGTTTGATTGGAATACTAATCCAATTAGCTCGAATCCGAACAGAATGATAAAAAATGAACAAGGCACTAAAAAAAATAGTAGCCTATTTCTTGATTCAAAAAGAGATTTATAGAATACCTCTGTGTTTTCTTGTGTACTTCTTTCTGACTGAGATGGTAGGTCTACAGCAGAAATTGACATGGCAAATACGCTGATAGGTAATAAGTATAGTGTTTGAGCGTACATTAGTACAGATAGGGAGCCTGTTACTAGGTAGCTAGCGATGATCGTATCTACATAGGCTGAGATCTGTACGGCGCCTCTGCCCATTACTACAGGGATAAAGTTTTTTATAACTTTTATAAAGTTTTTATCTTTAAATGACCACTTATAAAAGTCTATAAAACTTAATGTTTTAGGAACTTGGACTAGAAATTGTAGGATCGAACCTAATAGGAAACTTCCAGCAATTAGATATATGACTTGGGTCTTGTCACTGGATGTTAGACAGTAGATTAGTGTTAGGATAATGCATGTGTTCCATGCCAAGGGCGAAGAGTATGATAGAAAGAATATCTTATGAGAGTTCAGTATTCCTAAACACCATGCAGAAAGAACTAATACTCCAGCGCTGGGAAATAAGATTACTAGAAGTTCTTGAGTTAGTATCTTTGTTTCGCCACTGAATCCGGGGGCGAAAAGGTTTACAAAAAAAGCCGGGAATAACATTCCTAGGGCTGTGAGAATTAAGGTCGTAAAAAGCAGAGCCCAGAATAGGTTTGAGGCTAAGAGACTTTTTTCTTTTTTTTCTTTTAATGAAACGTAGACAGGAATAAATGATGCTGAGAGAACTCCTTCTCCGAGAAGGTTCTGTAGGAAATTAGGAATTCGTAAAGAAGCTCTTAATGCGTCCGAAACTGCGCTTGTTCCTAGCACATGTGCTAGTAGAATCTCTCTTATTAAGCCGAAGATCCGACTAAGAAGAATGCAAATACTAACTATATATGTTGATTTTTTTTTCGACATGTCAGGCATAAAGTTGCCTGACATGTATCAAGAATGGAGTATTTAGAAAACTTATTTTAAATCATCTTCCGAGTATGATTTCATTAGGACCTTAGCTACTGCTTCAGACTGAACATTATATGTTCCACTTCCTAGGGCTTCTTTAATTCTTTTAATTTTTCTAGCGCGCTCAGCTACTACTTCAAGCTTTAATGTTGTCAAACTTCTAGGCCTCCTATTCACTAATTTCTTTTCTTCTACTTGATTATTAATAATCGCTGTAAATTCTTGTGTTTCTGCTCTAACCATAAAATCGTCTACTCCAATTCTTATTATTACAATCTGTGGCTCTGGAAGGTTTAAGTGTGCAATTTTGTACCTTCCATCGCCCCCATAAATAAGTTAACGGCTAAATATAGGATTTCCTTTAGCTATTATGGCACATGGAGAGTACAAAAATGTAAAATACTTTTGTGATTAATAAGAAGAAATTGCTAACTTGCTGTAAATATTACATTAAGTAGTTGTCAAAAATGTGCAGCACTAACGTAAGGTTGTTAGTTCCCTATAGATCTTTTGGTAGTCATTAACCGCTTTTTCTAATTCGCTAATGGCTATAGACTCATTTACTGTATGGGCTTCGTTTATGGTGCCAGGTCCATACATTAAAAATTCTCCACCAATTGGTAGAAGCTGAGGAATATCAGTACAGTAAGCCACCACGCCGGTTTCAAAGCTAGGTAAGGTTTTTAATTTAACGGCTTCCGCATTGTAAAAAAAGCTGATTTCACCATAAGGTTTTGAAAGTAGGCGAAGTTGCTTTGTAACCTGATTATTGTTACCAACAGTTCTAACCATTCCAGAGACGTTACTTAGGTCTGAAACAATATTATTAGCTTTACCGCCTGAGATCTCGCCTAGATTGATAGTGCCTTTTCCAAGTATGGGATCTTCGCCCCAATTTGCTTGGTAAAGAGCATGACTTAATTCTATAAGTTTCTTATTTGCATCTTCACCTTGTTCTGGGTAACCGCTGTGACAACTGCGTCCGGTGATTTTTACATTGAAGCAAACGCCACCTTTATGGCCTGAAACGAGTTTCCCTTCAGTTGGTTCGCCATTAATAGTATATTTTATTTTTCTATCTGCAAGATATTTCGATGCAGTTATTGCGCCAATACCATCTATCTCTTCTCCTACGACCACCAAAAGCGCCATATCTCTATGACCATTGTGAATGAGCGTTTTGATGGCAAAGATCATTGAAACTAGAACGCCCTTAGCATCACATGCCCCTCTTCCATATATTCTTCCATCTTTAATTGCTGGTAGAAATTGGTTATCTAGGGCAGGAACGACGTCTATGTGTGTTGTGAAAAGTATATCTGGATTACCGTAAGTGCAAAAAAGATTATATCTATTTTCAGCGACTGGGATTCTTTCTATATTAAGGCCCAGGGTAGAAAGCTCATTCTCTAAATAGATTAATGCTTCAAGTTCATTTCCTGTAACTGAGTTTATGGAAATAAGGTCCGATAAGAACTTGGTTAAGTTGTTAGTATCCATAAAAATTAAATTTTAAAAATCTATTAAATAGTTTTAATTCTACATTATTTTATCAAACTATAAATAATTATCTTTCAAGCATCGTCTTACCAGTGGTACAATGAAATACTGGCCTTAGTTGGTCAGATGTTAATATAACAACAATGTTGGAGAATATATGAAGAGAAGACACGCACTTACACTCGGAGCTCTAGCCGCAATTGCAGTAGCATCATCGAGCATCGATATTGCACAAGCAAATGAGCATGATAAGAAAGAGCACGACGAGAAAGATGGAGATAAAGACCATCACGAGGACGGAGAGGCGGGTCATGGTGAGCATCACTAAGAATTAGTGAGCTTTTCGAAGTGCAAGTGCGGTCCGAGGACCGCACTTTTAGTTTTATCTAACAAATATTGTTAGGCTAAATTCTTAGAACCTTACGATAGCATCAAAGGTCCATCTGTAATCTAGTATTCTTGACCCTACATCTCTATCTAGAGGTACTTGATATGAAGCTCCTAGGTCGTAGTTTTTAGCAAGTCTAACTCTTAATCCCCCGATACCAGTAACTAAGTTTTTTCCACTAGCGTCAGTAGCTCCAAAGTTAAAAAAGTCATGACCTTCATCAGCGATGCCAAGTCTTTCTCCGCCACTTGTGGTTTTAATGTAGCTAACTCCTACAAGAGGATAAACTGCTACATCATCACTTACAGGTATTCTGTAATCAAGTTGTGCATCAACATCCCAGAACATACTATCATTGCTAGTAACTGGAATTCTCAATCCTGTTCCTGCGGTAAGGGTGGTATTGCTACAAAGTGCATAAGCTCCACTCACGGATGGGTGAATCATTCCGTCTCCATTGCCTTGAAATACTTCTTTCTCTCCAATTGGAACAAGGTATCTTAGCTGAGCAGATGTAATAAATCCTTTTTCTTTATCTTCAAGTAGGGTGTACTTAAATCCAGCTTCAACATCAGCAAATCCTTCGTCTTTAGCGACGTTCTTAGCTGGGTTAAAATCTACGTAACCATCTTTTGTTGCGATAAATGATAGTTTGTCAGTAATTGCATATCTTAATTGAAGGGCATAAACTTGAACATCGCCACCTTCAGTTACAAATTTTTTATCTATTTGATGATTTACATATAGAAGTCTTGCTTCTGATAAAGCTCTAGGGTCTTCAAATGTAACTGGGCTAAAAGCTGGTGAAATCATATCTGCTAAACGATCTGTGCCTTCGGCATTTGCAGTTCCAGTAAATGCAACAATCCCTAAGGATACTGTGAAAAGTGAGTTTTTAATAAACTTATTCATGAGAAATACCTCTCTTGATAAAAACAAATTAGTAATTGCTTATTCTTTAAGCGAAGAGATTATAGGTTAGCTTTAAATATAATTCTATACCTGTATTTTATAGTTTAATTAATTATTAAGTTATTAAATGATTTTTAAAGAGCTCTGACTTTCCTAACAGAAGCTAACTTCTTATTACCAAATCCGCCTTGAACAAGGCACTCTGCTTCTAGCCATCTTGTGACTGAAACCGTTTTAGCTCTAATAATAATGCGAAAAGAATTACTATTTATCGACGCAACATTTGCTAGATTGGTAGACCCCTGAACTAACTGTTGCAGTTCATCTCTAGCAAGAGGAGCGATGCTTCTCTTTTCAACAATATCATTTATTTCTTGTTCGGTCATTCCAAGAGCTTTTAGGATAAGTGGGTTCACGGTGTTAAAGTTAATTTTATCGTCAGTGCTATACGAAGCTCTAATATGGGGAGCAATTTTTACAAGTAGAGGTTTCGAGATTCCTGGTACATCAATCAATTCATCAATTGATGTGAAGGGCCTGTTTAGAAAGTAGCTCTTAGTGCCATCGCTTTCAATCCCTTTGCCTGGAAAGGTGCTGCTACTGTGAGGTAAGTTATCTAAGTCAATTGAGTCGTGGAGCGCGGCTACAATTCCTTCGTTGGATAGGTTTAAATTCGCAAATGGATTATTGTTATTATTTGGA
Organism: Bdellovibrionota bacterium; assembly: GCA_044351785.1. Classification (GTDB taxonomy): domain Bacteria; phylum Bdellovibrionota_C; class UBA2361; order SZUA-149; family DAOLCO01; genus JAIYCX01. Next base: position 18,368 of record JBILFC010000002.1, on the reverse strand, counting down.
TTAGTATTTGAACTAGGGCGTTGAGGACTTGTAGGATTGCCATTTAAGTCATTTAGTAAGCTTAAGATTACTCCTTTCCAGTATTCTGCTTTGGGATCATCTTGGAAGATGTTTCCGCTATTCTGAGTCGTGCCAACTCCAGTTGCCGGGTTAGCTGAAACAATGGTGTTAACATTAATTTTGCCACTTTGATCAATAATTTGAATTCTAACTTCACCGTCAAAGCCGGGAATCGGTATTTGAGGTAGTGCACTTAAGGCTTGCCATGGTTGAATGCTAATTGTGTTATCATCTGGAACCTCTAAAACACCTATGGCAAGACTTAAAGCCGATTTTGTGGCAAGTTCGGCTTGAAGTCCATCTGTCATGCTCCTATTAGTTCGAATAAAAGCAAAAGTCTCAGAACTAAAGGCCGTAATCAGAATAGTAGCCAGGGAAAGAATAAAAACCACCATCAAAAGGGCAAAGCCCGATTCTTCGTGATTTTGATGGATTTCTAAATGATTCTGCATTTTAATTAACTTACTACCATCCCCTCCCCTTACTCTCCTTTTACCCTGAGGTACTCGAAGGGTCTCCCTGTTAATACTTATACCATAATAATACGTGCAAGTAGAGATGATACTTTGTATAATATTTTAATATGAGAAATTTTAAATTCTACCTAATTTTTGCGCTAATTTTTAGTCTTTCTTGTTCTTCCGAACCTGATGATGGTACCTTAGGTAAGGCATACTCTCTTTCACAAAAGGGGGATATTGCGGGTGCATTACTTTTATATCAGAACGGTTATGAAAAGAATAAATCAAATCCAGAATATTTACTTAGATATGGTAATGCACTAGAGGATAGTGGCAAGCTTACAGAGGCTAAGGAAAAGTACAATGAGGGATTAAAGCTTAATTCAAAGCATATTCTCCTTCATGTCAACCTTGCCTCAGCCCTTAGAAAGGAGAAGAAATATACAGAAGCTATCGAACACATGGAATTGGCTGTAAAAATGAAACCTGGAGAGGGTTGGATGCAGGATATTCTGGGAAATATGTATCAAGATGTTGGTAAGATGGAGAGGGCCCTAATATTTTATAGAAAGGCCGTAGAGCAGGAACCAAATGAACCTGAGTTCCTTACGGATTTAGCTAATGCAGAGTTGAAATTAGGTAATAAAAGAGAAGCGCTTGAAGCTTATAAAAAATTGAGCGCATTACTCGACGGAGTGGGTGAAGGTGGAGGGGATAGAGATTATCCTAAACAGAAAGTATTTGCTGATAGTATGATAGAAATTCTTAGAAGAGAGAATAAATAAAATGGTCTATAAAAAAGTATATATTGTAGATGCGCTTAGGACTCCACTTGGAAGTTTTATGGGTGCACTTTCGAGCTTGTCAGCTTCAGATCTAGCTGTTCCATTAGTAAAAGCTCTGATGGAGCGAAATAAATTAGAGCCATCATTAATTTCTGAATTGATATTAGGTTCAGTGCTTACTGCTAATCAAGGTCAAGCACCTGCTCGGCAGGTTGTAATTAAATCTGGATTGCCAGTTTCTGTATCTGCTTTAACCGTAAATAAGGTCTGTAGTAGTGGTTTAATGGCTGCAATATTAGGTGCGAGAAATATTGAATTAGGCGTATTTTCGGTTGTCCTTGCTGGTGGCGCTGAAAGTATGTCTAATGTTCCATTCTATGTGCCACAAATGAGATCTGGGAATAGATTAGGTAATAGTAGCTTAATCGATGGAATTATTAAGGATGGTCTATGGGATGTTTATAATGACTATCATATGGGCAATGCCGGAGAATTATGTGCGGAGACTTATAAGTTTAGTCGAGAAGATCAGGATGCATATGCAGTAAGAAGTTATAATAGGGCATTGGAAGCGCAGGCTAGTGGGCAATTTAAAAAAGAAATTCTTCCAGTTAAGGTTTTATCGGGTAAAGTTGAAGTGGAAATTTCTGAAGATGAAGAGCCAGGTAAATTTAAATTAGATAAGGTAAGCTCTTTAAAACCAGCGTTTAAGAAAGATGGAACAATCACCGCAGTTAATGCTAGTTCTATAAATGACGGGGCATCTATGTTGCTGTTATGTTCGGAAGAAGTTCTTAAGAAATATAATTTAAAGCCTCGTGCTAGAATTATTTCAGAAGGTTTATTCTCTCAAGCACCTGAATGGTTCACTACCGCGCCTGTTGGAGCCATAAATAATGCTTTGAGTAGTGGTGGATTAAAGATACAGGATATAGACTACTTTGAAATAAATGAAGCGTTCTCTTCAGTCTCTATGGCTTGTGAGCGAGATTTAAATATCGATGCGAATAAGTTAAATATTAGGGGTGGTGCTGTTAGTCTAGGTCATCCAATCGGAGCGAGTGGTGCTAGAATTTTAACTAGTCTTATCAACGTATTAGAGGATAAAGGCGGAAGATTTGGAATATGCGGCATCTGTAATGGTGGAGGGGAGGCAAGCTCATTGTTAATAGAAAGGCTATGAGTTTATTTAAATGCTTCATAACGTGATTGACAAGCAATAGGTTAGATAAGAATGAATTTTTCAAGAAGATTTTTTATATTAGGTGGTGTTAGCAGTATTGGGTTGATGGCATGCGAGCGCAGCATTTATAAAAGAGAAGAAGAGCAAAAGGATTTAGAGCTTGATTTAGGTCCTGTTAAAACCCTTCTTTATACCCAGATTCATATTCCAGTAAAAGCAGTATTATTATTTCGAGATATCGATGGATGGAGTGCACTATCTACGCGCTGTACATATCACGGATGTGATTTGACTTTCCAAGAGCCTATTCTTCTCTGTCCTTGTTGTAAGAGTCAGTTTGGAATGGATGGACAAGCTTATGCTGGTGGAGTAGCTACAAGGCCGTTACCTTGGGTTGAGGTAAATTATAAGCACGGACATTTGTATGCGTATCCCGGAAAAGTCGTTGATAGTAAGAAAAGATTTACTACGCCTGAAATAGAAGCAGCTGTTAGAAAGCTAAAGCTACAAATTCGAGACCCTAATATAGCTTCGGAAGCCAAAATTCCAGACGCTCTATTAGGAAGTAGAGCTGAAGAAGATGAGGGTCCTATGTTTATCGATGGGGCTCCTGATATGGCAGAGCCATAACGTATGATAATACCTATTGACTTAGCTTTCTTTAGTTAGCTTCTCAGAGACTATAGCCATAGTGCAGAGTGTGATAGGGGTAGTAACCAGAATTCCTACTCCTAGGCAAAGCATCCCCAAGAAATTTAAAGCGTGGCCAACTACTGATAGAAGCAAGAAGTTTTTAGGTGACATTAGAAATGTATCCCATCCAATTTGAATTGCGTCTGTAGCCTTCTCTACTTTTCCCGCTGCTAATAGTGGGATCGAAACAGAAAGCATACTGTAGGAAACAGCACCTACTAATAAACCTGTGAGAGTAGAAATCATCCAGCCGAAAATACCTCCAATAATGATGTTGTTAGCCATGGATGCTATAAAAATTGTCGCAACAACAATTAAGCCAGGTAAAAGGATGTTCAGTTTTGAAAATACATCTGTCGGTTTAGCTTCGCTATCTCCTGCTCTAAGTCTTAGTATGTAAGTGGTAAAGCCAGCGAATAAGGCACCTCCTAAAATCCCTAAAGTGAGGATTGTTCCCGTAAACAAGAAAATGGATGCCAGGAAAACGTTACCTAGATTGTTTTTAAAAGTATTCCACCCTTCCATGAAACATTCTTTAACATCTAGACCTTCTACTTTCTCTTTAGAAACTTCAAATGCCATGCGGGGTCTCCTTTTTACGTAATTTCTTGCTGAGTGGATTTGTACTATAGTTTGCATAGATATTCCATGTAAATATTGTAAAATGTCTATTAATTGGATAAATAAATTAGAGAGTGCTCTGGATCCTTCCTTAGAAGGGATAGTGAAGGTGGTCGTCTTGGATCAGTGTCAGAGTACAATGAAGAGTGTAAAGGAGCTTTTTCAGTTCGGAACCGTGCCTGAAGGAAAGCCTTTATTTGAGATAGATAGGGCTAGGTATATTTGGTGTTTTGCGCTGTCACAGAGTAAGGGGGTCGGAAGGCAACAAAAGGAATGGGTTTCTTCCTCGAGAGATGGGATGTATCTATCCATACTGGCTTCCGAACCTATCTCATATCAAGATCTATCTGGATTGTCATTGGTCGTGGGAACATCAATAGTAAATGTCCTTAATCGATATAGTCTAAATGCAGGGCTAAAATGGCCAAATGATATTCTAATTTCTGGAAGGAAAATTTGTGGAGTATTGATAGAAACTTTTAGTGCTAGCGAAAGTTCTTCGATGTGTCATGTAATAATGGGTATTGGCCTAAATATTAATCAGAAAAGTTTTCCAGCAGGATTAAATGCCACAAGTATGGCCACCGAATTAGGTGGTTTACTTGATTATGAAGAAGTGTGTCTGGCGGTAGCTAGTCAGGTTACTTTAGACTTCATGAAATTCAGAGCAGAAGGTTTTGGTGCTTTTATTGATTTTTGGAGAGCCAAATCTATCATGGAGGGTGCTATTGTTAGAAATAAAGAAGGTTTAGTTTTGGGGAGTGTCGTCGATATAGATGATGATGGATTTTTACTCATTCAGGGTGAAGTGGATATGGTAAGAATTCTTAATATAGATGAGGGGCTAAAGTTTGAGTTTCAGGATGCAATTTTTTAAGAAAGAAAGAAATTTGTTACTAATTTTAGTGGTACTTGGCTGGTCGCAGTTATTGGTGTTCTTATTGATCAAAAATCAGGAGGTTTTAGTACCATTTCTTCTATTTAATACTTTGATAGTGAGTTCAATAGGTATTCTTCTTATTAAGAAGTTAAGGAGGATTGATAAGGAGCTTGTCGATGTTGGTGAATCTTTTTATGTAAATGTACTTGGTAAGCAGATTACTGGTACATTCTCTGAATTGGTAAGTTCTTTATTTGGGTTACTAAAAGTCGTATCTTTATTTACAAAAGATAAGGAAGTTAAGTTAACAAATAGGAAAGATTTAGTTAATAGATTATTTAATCTGGCCGGTAATTTATTTAATCCTAAGGCAATTAAAATTTCTTTATCTGAAGATGCTTCCGGATTATCAATACAAAATTTTATTGTTGGTTCACCGAGGTATCTAGATACGGAGGATAGAAGTAAGTTAGCAGAGAGCCATATCGTTAGTGCGTCACTTGAATTAGGGAATCTAAAACTAGGTTCTATAATGCTTGAGATGGAGAATCGCGTAGATGATGATTCTGTAGAGTTTATTGAATGCTTACTTTCACTAATAGCAACTTATGGTGCTCTCTCTTATGCTGATCTTCAGTTAGTAGAAGATATAAAAAGATTGAGGGTGCTTGGAAGTGAATCCGAAGCTCAAAAAACAGGATTTGTAGCGGGCTTAAGTCATGAGATTAGAGGTCCTTTAGGTGTTATCTTGAATGCTGTAGAGCTTGTATTAGATGGATTGTGTGGAGATGTAACAGATGCGCAAGTCGATACTTTAAGAATGGTCAAGGGTAGTACTAAGCATCTTCTAGAGTTAGTTAATGATGTTTTAGATTTTGCAAAAATAGAATCTGGAGTAATTGAAATTAAGCCAAAGGAGATTTCTGCTTCTGATACTTTGTCAGACTTGGTTGCAGTTGTGCGTTCGCAAGCCGTTAAGAAACAGCAGAAAATATTACTTGAACCGGTTGCAGAAAATCTAGCAATTTTCGCCGATAAAAAACACCTTAGGCAGATAGTAATTAATTTACTGACTAATGCAATAAAATATACACCTGAAGGTGGATCCATTAGGGTCTCCGTGGAAGAGGATGCTGGGAAATTGCCAAGTGGTAAAGATTCCCTTCGTATCAAAGTTGTTGATACTGGAGTTGGTATTCCAGATGCGGAGAGCCATAAGGTATTTCAAGCATTTCAACGTGTAAACGATGCTTATTCATTGCGTCAGCAAGGTACAGGCCTTGGAATGCCATTATCGAAAAGATTAGTGGAGGCAAATGGGGGATCGATAGGATTTTCATCAGAAGTGGGTGTGGGAAGTGAGTTTTGGATAGATCTACCCTTTTCTAGGATGAAAGCAATTGCTACGGAAGAATATGATGGTCTTCCGGCTGTAATAGGTATGGGAGAACATATTTTAATGTATGAACCAGAAGCGGAGAATAGAGATTTGTATGCCAAATCATTACAGCAAAGGGGATTTCAAATTACACCAGTTTCTAGTATGAATGAATTGATCCGAACAATTTCCAGAGAAAGATTTGATATTATTATTGCTGATACTGACTTTGATCTGGAAGGTAACGGGTTCGCTGGAGATGACTTAATAAGGAGTATTCGGAACTCACCTAAGGGCGCTTCTATGCCTCTTATAGTGCTTAGTGGAAAAGCATTCAACTTTGATATCGAGCATTTTTTAAGGTTAGGAGTTGATCGATGTTTAAGTAGACCATTCACTTTAAGTGAGTTATCATCTAGCGTAAGAAGGCTTCTTGATGAGGCAGGTCGTTTAAATGAAATTTCTTGAATTAAATATGAAAATTTTTATTGTTTTATTGGTATTAGTCCCATTTTCATTAATAATGGGTTGTCAATCTGTTAATGATAATAAGGAAATAACCCAAGCGATGCGCAATGTGAATAATGTGCATGAGAGACTTTTTTCTTATGTCTGGAGTAAGGATCAATTTGAAAATCCTGATAATAAGGAGGCTATACTTTCTTTGCTGGTAGATCTGCATGCGCATTTTGATAAATTAAAAGTCACGCAATTAACAGATAATAAAATAGCAGCGAGCAAAGACCCTGGATTTGAGATAACTCTGCGTGTTCAAGAGGATTTATTGAAAGAGGCGCGTGATAGATTTGAGCAAGGAGATCTACCCTATGCGAAATTTAAATTAAAGGGAATTACAGAAAACTGTATCGTCTGCCATTCTCGGTTCGAAGTGAAAAGTGACTTTGATGGTTCTCGGCCAATTGCAGAAGGAACTGATTTTGAAGATCGAATCAGAATCGGAGAATATCTTGTTGCAACAAGACAGTTTGCTCGTGCCAGTGATTATTTATATTCTTTAGCTAAAGAAGTTTCTGAATTATCTTCAGGTTCTAGCTTGGCTTTGGATGCAGTTAGATTGTGGTTGTTAGTTGAAGTAAGGGTGAAGGAAGATTTTCATGGTAGTGCCAGTCAGTTAAGTTCATTAATTGATAAACCATCTTTTCAGGGAGATACACGAGAAGTTTTATCTCGTTGGGTAGTGGATCTTCAGTCTTTGCAGTCTAATAAGCAGACTCAATCAGACACTCTCGATTCTAAATCACTACTTAGTATCGTAAAGGATCTTTTAGGTGGCAAATTTTCAAGTCGTACGTTAGGTGAGGATAATCTAGATTTTATTAAAACTGCTAGATGTTCTGCGCTATTGCATGTTCTATTAGCAAGAGAATTGAGCTTGGAAGAAAGAAGAGAAACTTTAAAATATTTAGCAATTGCTTATAGTCGAATGCCGATCTTATTCCTAAAGCATTTAGCGCCCATGTATCAAGAATTGCTAATTAGAAATTTTCCACATAGCATAGAGGCTAGAGAAGTTTTTAAGCTTTATAAAGAGCAGTTTGAATTCGAAAGAACGGGTAGTGGTGGTGATTATGCTACCGCTGAAGATCTATTAAAATTAGAAGATTTGGATAAGCTTGCAAATTAAGTTAGGTAGTGTTTTAAGTGGGTTATAGGCATGCTTGAATTGTGTAGACGAATAGCTTCCTAACTTTTTTACACTTTTATAGAATTCCTGCCGATACTAATAGGCATGGAAACTAAAAATAATACCTTATATTCCTCGGAACATAGCCCAGTTTTAGATGATATGGAGCTTAGGCTTGTTGCTAAGCGGGAATCATTAACTATCTCATTTTTAAGATCGCTAGCATATGAGGCTCAAGGTTTTCGAGTTTTGCTCCTATTAGTTCTATTTGTGGCTGTTTTAAGCCTTTTTAACTCCCAATTACCCAATTTGGTACAAACTGCGCCTTCAATTCAAGTCATGGCATTTAGTTTGATTTGTTCATGTATTATATTTGCAGATAGGTGTTTATTCTGTCGAGCAAGATCTTTCTCTAAGGAAGCACTTCTAGCAGGATTTAGTGGAAATTATGAAGATTCAAAGAGGTTATTTCGAGAAGCGATGAGAGGTTTAATCCCTCCTCCACGAGATCTTTATTTCTTGTCATTAGGTGAAGCAATGGCTTTATCTGGCGATATTCATTTAGCGGACAGGTATATTGCGGAGGGGATGAATTATGGAGCATCTAGAAGAATTTCAATTTTTTACGCATTAAGATCTAGATTATTTTCGAATAGATTATCAGAGGAGGATTTGGAATTTATCGGAGATGAAGTTAGTAGAGACCCTATCTTAGAAGTAGAAATGTGTTGGATTCATTTAGTTAAGGCAGAGTATGCTAAGGCGAATCTTCTAAGTAAAAAGATTATTGAACAGACAAGCGTACTTCACCCAAGTGGAATTGAAACCAGAGAAATGGCTTTAATCGTAAGGGCATTAACGAACTTATTTTTAGGAAGGAGCGAAGAGGCTTTAACTGATTTAGAATTTGCTACTAAAATACTAAAAGGAGAACTAAATGCTATGCCAACATTAGTGCCTTATATTTCGTTAGTATTTTTAGTAAGAAGCAAATTCTATAGTCGAATGCATAAAACGGATCAGGAAAAGAGGGCAGATCAGTATCGAGCATTGGCTCTTTGTCGATATCCGCTACATTCTCATCTGGCCGAAATTAAGGTTTAATAGGATAGGTTTTATCAATGGGTAGTATCAATACTATCAATTTTACCTATTTATTGAAAACATTTATCTATAACCCATTATTAAGACTTAATGGGATTTCAAATGGCTATAAGTTTTCTTGCTATAAATGCATATAAGAAATTTAATAGAGTTATCGTTCAATATTACGACTCAGGTTCAGAGCATAAATGCCTATGTCCTGAGTGTGGATGGAATGGTGAGATATCTCAGAATACTTCAAATGACTTAGCATGTATCGAGGTTCATTGTCCTCAATGTGCTACTGCCTTAGCTATGATTTCATCTCGTTTGCCAAGTAGTGGTACGGAATTAAGATGCTTATAGGCTATCTAATAGAATTATCCATCTGCTCTAAGGGCGGATCTTTTTCAGAAAAAAGTTTAAACTGTACTAGTCCTTGATAAAGTAACATTCTTAATCCATGTATGACTTGGGCCCCATTCTTTTGCCCAATTAATGTTAAGTCTGTTTCCTTTGTAATCATATCGAAAACAGTGTGTTTGCTAGTAAGAGCTTCATAGGGGAAATTTTCTAAATACGTTTGTGATGTAGCATTGATTACTACAGAAGAACTTGTGAGAATGCTCTTATTGATTTGATTTAAATTTAGAATATCAACACCAAAGTCATCAGACACTTCTTTCGCTCTTTTCATCGTTCTATTTGCTACAACAATTTTTCCAAACCCCATATTCTGAAGAGCGTATATAGCCGCCCTGCCAGCACCTCCAGCACCAATAATCAACGCACTTTGACCTTTGTAAGATTCTTTAATTTCAAGTAATGCACCAACAACTCCTAGCCAATCAGTATTGTAACCATGAAGCTGTTTGCCGGAGTTGATAATCGTATTAACTGCTCCTGTAGCTTTTACACTGGGTCTTATGTCATCTATAAACCTAATTGCTTCTTCTTTAAAGGGAATGGTAACGCTATAACCTCTAAACCCCATATCTCTCATTGCATTAATGGGGGTAGATAGATCTTTTACTTTAAATGCGTGGTAGTGAAAGGGAATATCTAAGCTTCTAAAGCCTGTATTGTGAAGTTTAGCACTGAATTGGGAAGGATTTGTAGCTAGTAGACCACAAACATACGGTGTAGATAATTGAGACCAGTCTGTACTAGGATTTTTTGGAAAGCTTGAACCAAGAAAACTTGTAAGTAGTTTCCAAGCGCTCTGTGGATTTTGCATCATTCGAATTTAATAAACATTAACTATTGATCTTATAACAAGGATATCGGCATACCGCTAAAAATAAAAAGGCCACTAATAAGTGGCCTTTTGTGGAATTATCTCTTAGAGAACTGAGGTCTCTTTCTTGCCTTATGGCGACCTGGTTTCTTTCTTTCCACGATTCTAGGATCTCTTCTTAGTAGTCCGTCTTTCTTAAGAGTTGGTCTAAGTTCTGGTTCTGCAGTTTGAAGTGCTCTTGCTACTCCGTGGCCAATGGCTTGTGCTTGACCAGATACTCCACCACCTGAAACATTAACAACAACTCTATATTTATCTTCTCTTTCTGTTACAGCTAAAGGTCTCATAGCTTTCATTCCGAAGCTAGTTTCCCCGAAATATTCTTGAAGAGCCTTGCCATTTACTACCATATCCGCTGCTTCATCTCCAAGAGGATATAGGTAAACTCTTGCATTTGAGGATTTTCTTCTTCCTGTTGCGTAAAATCTTTTAACTTGAGCCATGATCTATTACTTATTAATGATTAGTTATCAATTGAAACTGGTTTCTGCGCTTGGTGAGGGTGTTCCCCGCCTGCATAAACCTTAAGTTTATCTATCATATTTCTTCCTAGAGCTGACTTAGGAAGCATTCCCTTGACTGTTCTTTCAATGATCCTTTCAGGAAATGTTTCTCTCAATTTATGAGCAGGTATTTCCTTAAGACCACTAACATAACCAGTATGGTGTCTGAAAAGCTTGTCTTTTTCTTTGTTACCAGTGTAACGCACTTTATCTGCATTAACCACGATAACAAAATCGCCACAGTCATTGTGTGGTGTATAGGTAGGCTTATGCTTTCCTCTCAAGATGTGAGCAATCTTAGTTGCAAGACGCCCCACGATCTGATCAGCACCGTCAATTAATACCCACTGACGTGTCTTGTCAGCCTCTTCTTTTGATATGAATTTTGTCGACATATTCAATATGAAATACGTAAGAAATAAAATAGTTAACGCCTAAATATCATAGTGAGAATCTATGTCAATTGGCTGGAGTATATATTTGGCTTTCTTAGAGCAATTTAAATGAATAATATGCGATAGCCTATAAGAATGCTAGTGAAACTTTTGTACTTTATAAGCGTTTATGCGTTCTACTTCCATGGAAACACAGGGTAAACCCTTGAAAATAGGTTGACCTGTATTTTTACTGTCCCTTTCTACTGCATCATGGAGTTTTTGGTGGTTAAGGACGCCTAGTCTTTGATCACGAGGTATAAATACATGCTCGCATCCCCCGCATTGCACAACCACGACAATACCTGAAAGTGTAACTTTTGTATGCTCGGTCTTCAGCCCTGATTCAGCCTTATCATCATCACTATGAGAATTGTGCTGCTTATTTGGCTCACTTGTGGATGCACTATGGCCGCAACATGGACATACTACCTCTTCTACAAATGTTTCTGCTAAGCCTCTTAATCTAAATTTTAATGCCATTTTGAGCTCTGAATACAAATCCGTTGGTAAATATCTGATGCATCCATGCATCGCTAAAATCATCCTTTACAGCGCTGGATGTCTTACTCCTCGCCCGTATCCACTGGAAATAAGGTATCAAGCATAAGTAGTTCAAAGGTTTCTCTCACGAATCCTTTAAGTGGTTTAACCATAAGGACGCCATCTTCAGCTTTTAGCTTTTTATAGCACATTAGGATTTTACCAATTCCGTAAGAGTTGATGATCTCTACTCCTGATAAGTCCAGAACAATAGTTTTCTGTCCTCTGTCGAAGAGATTACTAAATGCTATTCTTAGTGCTTCTCCAGCTTCTTCGTTATCTAGATCAGAATTAATTTCAATTAATCCCTTGTTGTTTTCTAGTTTTGTCTTAAATTCTATTCGATCCATATTATTTATTTAGGCCTAATCTATCGGTTTGATAATCAATAGGCTTCTAAAACAACTTGAGGCCAGAAGTTTCTTTTTTCCCTTCAGTAAGAATGCTATCGGTAGAAAGTCTGAATTGCTAAAGAGATTTTCATTGTTAAGAATTTAAAGGTAAATTTTATGATTACAGTAATTATTTATTTAAGTTAAGCTAGTAAGATACCGTTTATAGGTGAGGTAGGTGAGGAATAGTACATTAATTATAATAATTTAGTCTCTAGGTGAATGGCCATATGAGTGAGCAAATGGAAACAGTTGTCCCAGAGGAGTATAAGAATCACGTAGCTGCGGGTAAAGATTGGCGTGAAATTGTAGCATGGGTTAGTGATCTACCCCCTCTTCCACATGTGGCAGCTCAAGCACTTACATTGATCGAAGATCCAGATACGACAGCAGGCAAGCTTACGCAGCTTTTAGGGCAAGATGCAGCACTTGCTGCTAGAGTTTTAAAGATAGCAAATTCTGCGATGTTCTCTAGGCAGAGAGAGATCAGTACTATTAATCAAGCAATAATGACTATTGGTTTTAAAACACTAAAGGGAATTATTGTTGCAGCGACCTTAAAGCAACTGAATAGAAAGTTCGGCCCAATTGAAAAGATGATTTGGGAAAATTCAACTTGTACTTCAATCGCCTCTAGAATTATCGGAACTCATCTTAGAAAATCATACGTTGAAGAAGTATTTTTATTTGGACTTCTGCATGACTTGGGGAAGTTAGTCTTAATGCGGCAAATTCCAAAAGAATATGAAGCTGTAATAAATTCTACTAAAAATGGAGAAATGCATTTGTATGAAGCTGAACAGAAAGAGTTTGGCTTTGCTCATCCATTAATCGGAGCATTAGTTGCTAAAAAGTGGAACTTTTCAGCTGATACATGTCAGGTTATTCTTCATCATCATGATGCTCTGCCTAAAGCTATTGAAAATCCTCTTCAAGAGAAGATGTTTGTTATTGCTTTAGCGGATATTATCTCACATGATTTAGGATTCGGGCACTTAGAAGGTTATAAGAGCTTGGAAGCTGATAAATTAGGTTTAGCTCAGCTTTTAGGTATTAGTGAACCGGATCTTGTCAGTATTCAAGAAAAAGTGGGAGAAATGTTCTCTGAGCTTGGATCTGTGTTTATGTAATCTAAGTTTTTTAGATTACTCCTTCTTTGGTTCTTCTCCCCAAAGAGGAAGTCTTACTGGATAACGCTCATCATCAAGAATCACTTGTCTGCCTTTCATTGTTCTTAAATTAACAATAACAGGAGCTTTTAAATTAACTGTTGTTAAAGTGGGATCGTCTCTTACTGTAACAAGATTTAGGATTGCTACGTCATCCGTATCTTTAAGATCTATTTCGTGGTCACCGAATGGAAGCGGTACTACATAAGCATCGCCGAACTCAGCGGCATTTACAACTACGAAAGCTAAGATTGGATTCTCAGTGGATTGTAGCCATGAAAAAGGAGGATTGTACTCAAGTAATACATACTTAGATTCTGCTGGGAATCCCACTATGCCACCTACTATGGTAACGATTGATTCCGTTTTTACTTCTAATTCTCCAAACCTTGTGGTTTGAATTTTTGTCATATCGCTCATAAAGTTTCTCCGGCGGATTTAGCTCTCGTCTTCATCTTCAGGTTTAGCTTTTTTAGTTGAGTGTTTCTTAAGAACGCTAATAGCCCCGCTTCTACCTTCTGTCCAAGACTTAGCAATTCCGCTTAGGTCTGATGGAGAGTCGCTAGCAGCAGATTTATTCTCTTCTACAATTTGCGTAAAGATTTCCTCTCGGTAAATTCTTACGTGATTAGGAGCATCTATTCCAAGTCTCACTTGGTTACCTCTAATTCCATGTAGGGTAATCTTAATCGAATCACCGATAAATACGCTTTGGCCTGGTTTTCTAGTTAATACTAACATGTTTAATTATCCTCATCCGTGAAGAAAGGTATATAATAGGGATGGAAATATCAGAACTAAGGCTAATGGCACAATAGTATAGTTTTATGATTAAGGTAATATTGCTATAAATTTTCTAAAACAAAGAGTGAATTAGTTCTATGAGGGGTGCAAATTGGATATTTCTGTTGATTTTAGCCCTTTTACTGGCTTGTATCGGGTGTCAGGGGACGCATGTGGAGGGTGGGAGGATTACGGTTCGTAATGATGTTCTTGATAAGGAGTATAATTCATTTCAGGTTGATAACTTACTTACTAACAAGGGCCAAGTTTCCTATAGAGCGGAATTGAAGCCCGGTGAAGAGATTGTTCTGCCTTTTAAGAATATTACAGGACTTCGATTTAAAAGACGCTATCCAGATCATTTCAAGGTTTATGAGGTAACTTGCCCTGCAAATTTTAATCAAGCAGTTACCATGAAGCTAATCGATGTTCATACGAACAGACTCCAGGCAGGGTGCGAGTTAAGGCGAAGGGGGGTAATGAGCATTGGGGGCTTGGTTAAGTGGGAGTAAAAAAACAGACGGGGGAGAGAGAAGAATAAAAAAGGAAAAAACTCTCTCTTAGGTCTGTGTGAAGTTGGATTCATTCAACGGTAATCTCATTTAGAGTTTTTTCCGAAGCTAATCCTTCCTGTGGCGCTTGAATCTGATCTATCTCAGCACTGCTACCGCTACTTCCAGGTTGTGGTATCTCCATCGGTTGAAGTAGTACAACGGCTCCATCGCAGCTAATCTTGATTTCGGAGCTGTTGTTAATTCGTATTTCTTCGCCATTTGGAAGAGTACGAAAAGCAGAGCGAGGCAGTACTTTGACTGCCAATTGAATTCGATCTGACTCGATCATGCAACAAATTTTTCGGTCGCAGCAGATTTTCATCGGCCCATGGACCGACTTCTCTCGCAAGTCCACGATCTCATTAATTTTGCAGCCCCTCAGCTCACGAGGTAAACTTTTTCCCTCGCTAATTGACAGCACTTTAAACTTCATAATGAGCTCCTTTGTCTCACTTTTTTGACCGCACCCCAATCCATTCTGTACCAAGCTGGGTGTAAAGCTTGATATCGAATGGACTGGGTGCGGATAAAACCTCAAGGTAAACCTTAATTCTTCTTTAACTCCCTCTCGTCTTGAGAAAATGTGAGCTAGTCACACTAAATCAAAACGACTTTAGAGAATTCTCTACCCAGATTAAAATGTGTAAAAGAACATAGGAAAGCATGCACTAAAGATATGGGACTTGTCAAGAATCTGAAATGGAAGAAATTTTATATTTTCGTAGGGGTAGGGTTCACCCCTACCCTAAGATCGGGCGACCGCAAGGGTCGCCCCTACGGAGAGGCTGTGAATACCTTAAGATTTTCTAGGCACTTAGTTGATACTCTTTAATCTTTGTTAAAAGAGTTTTATAGCTGATACCCAATCTATGGGCCATTTTGGCCTTATTCCCCCCATCAAGCGCCATTGCTTCGAGTATAGCCCTAGTCTCAGCCATCCTTTTAGCGCTTTCCGTAAGTAAGTTAAGGTTAAGACTTAACTCATCAAGATGTGATTTTTTTAATTCACCAATTTCTAAATGCTCAGCCTCAATCTCACCTTTAGAAAGAATTAAGGCCCTCTCAATAGTATTCTCTAGTTCTCTTACATTCCCCGGCCAGTCATAAGATTCTAAAGAACAGATTGCATCTTTACTAATAAAGGGATGCTCAATATTAAAAATCTCAGCCTGTCTCTTCATGAAAGCCTTAGCCATCGGAGCAATATCTTTTTTTCTACTTCTTAGGGGAGGAATTTCTATTGTAAAAACTCCTATTCGGTAAAATAAGTCATCTCTAAATGATTTCTCTTTAACAAGCACTTCTAAGTCTCTGTTGCTTGCAGAAATGATTCTAGTATCTACATCTTTTGATTTTAAACTTCCAACTCTTCTGTTCTTACCTTCTTGAATAGCTCTTAGAAGCTTTGCCTGAGAACTAATTGAGAGCTCGCTTATTTCATCTAGAAATAAAGTGCCCATATTCGCACATTCAAAAAAACCTTCTTTTGCTTGAGTAGCCCCAGTGAAAGCCCCCATCTCATGACCGAAGAATTCACTTTCAAATAAACTCTTTGAAATGCTAGCGCAGTTAACCCCTACGAAAGGTCTATTGAGCCTGCTATGTTGATGAATATAGTTTGCTAGAACTTCTTTTCCAGAACCACTCTCTCCAGTCAGTAAAACAGGAGTATTAAATTTAGCTACCTTGTCGGCCAACATGATTACTCTTTTCATGCATTCTGTTTCTGAGACTAAAGCAATCTTAGGACATTTTATAGAGATATTATTTTCACTCCCTAGAAGACTTAAGGAGGAAGGATTGGACTTAATAATTTGCACTTCCAGTCCAGCAGATTTGAGTGAATCTAAGAGAGTGTCCGAGAGAACAATATTGTCATATAGAATAAGTACAGCTTGGCCCGCCATTACAACTCCTGCTTGCCTAAAAATAAAAAAAGCTCAGGTCCCGCCTGAGCTTCCAAAACCCAAAAAAAACCAAAAGAACCACAGAATAATTAGCAATCAGTATGCCATAGTGATTAATGAGATAAGCCATTGAATACTAGTTTAAGTATTAGAAACGAATAAGTATTCGGCTTCAAATTTGAACACACTATGAGTTGAGCTGTGATTTAATTTCGAGATTTAAGGCCTCTTAAAAACTCATAGTAGGCGGACTTTTTATTCAGATCTTTATCGAATAGCGTGGCCTCTCCTAGTCCTTTAAAATGGGAAGGTATCCATGAAGCAGAATCATTCAGTCCCCATAGGCTAAGACTCGTACAAGATGGGAACTCAGAGCAAATACTCCCGATGAATTTAAAGGTCTTAGCCTGCACCTCTCTGTCATTTAGACTTGATGGAGTAGCTATCGCAATATCAATTTCTGTAAGATGCACTTCTAATCCAAGTTCTGAGAACTTTTGAATTACCAATCTTAAACCCTCTTCACTTTGTTTAAAATCGGGCCGAAGATGCATTTGTAAACCTATGCCGTGAATTGGAATTTTTTTCTTTAGTAGATCTTTAACAAGCTCATACGCGGAGTTAAATTTAGGGCCAGGCATTGTTAGGTCATAATCATTGTAAAAAAGCTTAGCCTTAGGATTTACAAGGTGAGCAAGAATAAAAGCATCCTTAATGTAGTCTGCACCAAGATGCTTTAACCAGATTGATTTCCTTGGAGTTCCATCTGAGTTAATTGCTTCGTTAACGACATCCCAGACAAAAACAGAACTTTGGTATCTTTTAATTATAGTCAGTATATGCGATTCGAAAATTTCTTTTAATTGATTGCTATCTAAGTCTTTAACATAAGAGGGCACTTGTCTATGCCAAATTATAGGATGCCCTCTAATAACTTTTTTATTGCTTTCGGCCCAGCTTACTATTTCATCGGCATCTCTAAAATTATACACACCATTAGTTGGATTTAGAGTTTCCATCTTCATGGCGTTTTCAGGGGTGATTCCAGAGAACTCATTATTTATAAAAGACTGATAGTTAGCATTAGAAAAAAGTTGTTCAGATAAAACAGACACACCGATAGTTTTATTGTTATCTGTGATGTTTTTAAGTGTTAAAGTCTTTTCAACGTCGGGCTCAATATTGCTTAGTGAGCATGAGGCTAGAAAGCAAATTAGAAATAAGTTTAAAAATCTCATTAAGTCTTATTGAGATTTAGGTTTCATAATATCTGGCCCTACATCGAAGCTATCTCCAGGGGGTAGAGGAGCATCAACTTTAATTCCAGGAAGTTGCTTTGTCTCCTTGCTTGGAAAAGGACTAGGGCTTGGATTCGGTACTTTTACCTCGGGCAAGTTAGGAGTAGGAGGTTCCTTTTGCGGGGGAAGATTCGGAAGTTGTGGACTCGCATCCCTTCCGATGGTGATAGGAAGATTTTCTATCCTTCTAAATTCAGTTTCTAATCTGCCTAGCCTATCAATAGCTGGTGGGTGCGTAGAGAGAAAGGGAATGCTTGATGAGAAAGCAGGATCGTTAAGTGCTCTTCTCCAGAAGTCTATAACTGCATGAGGATTGTAACCAGCTTTTTTAACCAGGTATAGACCAACAATATCAGCTTCAAGTTCCTTCTCTCTACTATAAGGATTTATGAGAAGACCTTCTCCGACTTTAGCTGTAGCATTCGATGCGAGTTCTCCTGCTATTTGGGCTCCTGAACCACCAACGGCAATGCTTGCGGCGGTTCCTACCGCGAATGCACCTAGCTTAATCATAACTAATCTAAAGGCTTCTCCGTCTGTGGGTTCAGTATGTTTAAGTAGTACGTGGGCTATTTCATGGCCTAAAATTCCGGCTAATTCATCTTCGTTTTGTGTGGTGTCTATCATGCCTGTCCATACAAAAAGATGATTACCTTTAGTGGCTGCTGCATTCTTGACGCTTGAATCTGCAAAAACGTT
>JBILFC010000344.1:0-2928 GCA_044351785.1 Bdellovibrionota bacterium | reverse complement strand
AATAGTGCGTTAATGTAGATTGTCTTTTTATAGAGACTTTATTGCTTGTATTGAATCTAAAATTAAGCGTAAATCCTAGTGAATCTAATTCCTTAAAATATGTCCAAAAAGAATCTAGACATTTCTGTTGTTATTCCAGCTCTTAATGAGGGTAGGAATATTGGTCCCTTGGTGGAGCGTATCAATGCTGCTATAAAAGAATTAAATTTAGAGTATGAAGTGATCATAGTTGATGGAGGTTCATCTGATGAGACTTGGCAGGTGGCAGAGAGCTTAGGAGCTAGATGTATTTTACAAAGGCGCTTAGGTTATGCGGGTGCGCTTATTGAGGGTTTTAAGGAGAGCCTTGGTAGTTATGTCCTAACTATGGATTGTGATTTATCCCATCCTCCAGAGCTTCTAAAAGAATTGTGGCTTGCGAGAGATAGTGCAGATATCTTAGTTGGTTCACGTTTCTCAGATGGTGGTAAGTCCAGTGGGCCAGTCGTGCGTCATGTTTTATCTGGTATCCTAAATTTTATATTCTCTTATGTTCTAAAGCTTCCAGTTAAGGATCTTTCCAGCGGTTATAGGCTGTATAAGCGGGAAGCTATAAATTTAGGGCCTTATGAGCCTGAACATTTTAATATTTTACAGGAAGTTTTGGTGCGTTCGTATTCAGATGGTTATTCGATAAAAGAACTTCCATTGCATTATCAGGAGAGAGCATCAGGTTCTTCTCATGTTTCTCTTGTGAAGTTTGCCATTTCTTATCTTCCAACTTTATATCGCTTATGGAAACTTAGGAATTCTTTACATACGGCGGATTATGAATATCTAACTTATTTTAGTCGCCATCCTCTACAGCGATACTGGGCGCGTAGTAGAGTTAATTTCATTAGAGAGTATTTAGGAGAGGGTGAGAAGGTGCTTGATGTTGGATCTGGTAGTAATTACTTAACTACCTTAGTTCCGGGTGTGATTGCCTTAGATACCGAAGATAGTAAACTTAGATTCTTAAAGCAAAAGAAAGTTGAAGTTAGGTCAGGAAATGCAGAGGATTTGCCTTTTGAAGATGCTTCGTTTGATAAGGTAATTTTATCTCAGGTCTTATCATACGTTGATAATGCCCAGTTGGTTGTGAAGGAAGTAAATCGAGTATTGAAAGTTAATGGAGAACTTATTATCGCTGTGCCGGATGTTAGAAGAGTAGGGTGGTTGTTCTTTGGTACCATTTATAAGTTTTTACCTAATGTTCGTGAGTCGCATATAAAAGTTAAACACGAATTTAGTAGAAGCACATTGGTTGATTTATTGGCAGATCATGGGTTCAGGGCTTTAAAGTATAAATATATTTTAGGCTCGGAGTTGATTTTGAAATGTAAGAAGGTTGAAGAACTTGGTAAAAAGTAGATGGAATAGAAACCTTAAAAATACCTGACCAAGCAGATCTCTTGGCCAGGGGGATGTGTCTATCAGTGACTAGTTCTCAAGTGTGCGCCATGCTTCTTCATACGCCTCGGCGATGAATTGGAGATGAACATTAGGCTGACTTTTCATAGTATGTAAGTGCTGCGCTGTGATCGGCATCGATTCGCCTTTATGTAAACGGATTGCAAATGTAATGAATGCAAACCACGGACTTTCAGGGAATCGAAGATTGAGATGTCGTTTTGCCGCTAGGAAATAAGAGATGATATCAGTGTTTTCATCTTCTTCTCTAAATAGAAGCCTAGTCGGTGCCTTCGACATCAACTGCGTTGGGATACTTTCTTCAACACAAAGGTTTAGATTCACTCCGTCTCTACTGAGAAGCTCAGTAGCCCGCGTTAGATAAACTAGGTCCATCACGTTGATGTCGGTTGAAGCACGAGCATTCTCTTTTTCAACATCAATTTCCAATTCCGGTGGTGTGAATGAAGCCTTAAATAGCTCTTCGTTCTTGAGACCCCAGTGTTGCATGAGCATATTGCAGACTTCATCACTATTCGTAGCAACGCCCGCATCTGGAGTACGTCTGGTAGCATAATGTTCTACCACTCTCTGCAAGTATGCCAGCGCAAAGACTTCAACAGGAGTCTTGGTTTTGCCCGGTAGAGCAAGGATCTGGTTTAAGGTTTTTTCGTCGATTCTCAAGCAGTAGGACAATACTGCAAGCTGAATACAAGCCAAGGTGGAGAACGGAACCTTTGTAAGAGTCGTCATTGCGAATCTCCCTAAATAAAAAATTTTCGAACCAAAGAGAGCAACATACTCTCACTACAAACTTATAAAATCTCTAGTGAGAACATGTCCTCTGGCTATGGTTCTGAACCTTAATTTCCATCTACCCGAGGGTAGATTTATATCTAGGAATTATTTAAGTCAAGAATGGGGGTAGTGCTTTGGATATAATGTATTTTTTGGGTAGGGGTGAACCCTACCCCTACGGTATATTTATGGAGGGTTGAAAACTCTGTAGGGCCGTACCCTTGCGGTCGCCCTATTGAAGCAGACCCTAAAAGCAAATACTTAAGGCGTTACACCTACTGGACTCTTAATAACCAAGGATGACTCAGGTCTTCCTAAAGCTTGAGCAAGAAGAGCACTTCCACCGGGTTGAAGTAGGTTTATGCCGTAGAAGTTCGCTACAATTACTTCAGCCATAGCATCATAGCCCTTGGTGTTAGGATGTAAGCCCTCAGGTTGGTTTAGTAAGTAACAGTCATCATCGATATCGCAGTTATTTGCAAATGCGCCTTCCATATCGGCGAATGTCACTTGATTTAGATCTGCAAGGTCTTTATAGGCCCTGTTATAAGAATCAATAAACGGCCTTAAGCCACTATGGTTCCCACTGCTTGGAGGAATGCCAACGAGTACAGGCACTTTCCCTAATGCCTTGGTAATATTAATCATGATCTGAACATTTCTATTCATTTCAGCTTCAGTAGTTCTATCAAAAGAATC
>JBILFC010000085.1:0-10309 GCA_044351785.1 Bdellovibrionota bacterium | reverse complement strand
GGCGGTCTCCTGATATGGAACTTTAAATCCAAAGGGAACCTCCTAAATCTTTTACCCACACTCGATATAGTGGCGCCACTTTTTATCGCCAGTGTACTAAGTTTGTCTTTAATACTCAATGATCAATATAACTATCTTTTTGGAACTTGGATGTGTTTGTTTGGTCTTGTACATACCTCTTCTAGACATTCCACTACCCGAGGGATCTTTCTATTGGGCTGGTACTACATAATCTGTGGAACATTTCTAGTTCTAAGTCATCCTCTTATGTCCTTTCTAAACCCCATGCCGATGGCGTTCGTATTCTTTATTGGGGAAATTATTGGCGGATATTTATTCATTAAAACGCGCAATCAAGAATAAAATGGATAAGGACAATCTAGAGAAGTTATTTCATCAACCTACAAGACTTCAACTCATGTCAGAGCTATGCGCCGGCAAAGATGAAAAAACTTTCAATGAAATTAAAGAAATTTGTAACTTAACCGACGGCAATCTCAGTAGACACCTTCAAGCTCTAGAAAAAGCTAATGCAATTAAAATTAAAAAACAATTTATTGACCTAAAACCTCAAACTACTATCAGCGCTACGAAATCAGGGCGGGATAATTTCATTACATACTTAACCAATTTAGAGGCCTTACTCAAAAAATCAAGAAGAAATATAAGTCTTTGATTATCCGACTAAACTCCAATATCTTGAATTTTCTGTAAATATAGCCTACTTTCCTTCAAATAAATCAATAGTTAATCTTAAACAATTATGGACTTTCAAAAGATTGCATTAAAAGAATTTGTAGATATCCCTAGTTCAACTCCTAAGGTTATTTTTACCATTCCCCAAGTTGGAATCAGTAATAGACCGACTCATATACAGGTTCTAGATCCCTTTAATCAATCTAGAGTGATATCTTTATATTCTGACATAAAAGTATCCTGTGACTTAAAAGGAACTCAGCGAGGCCTGCACATGTCAAGAATTGAAGAGTGTATGGAAGAGCTACGGAATGCTGGATTAACTCTAAAAGAATATGTACTTGAATGCACAAAGTTAATTCAAAGAACTCAAGGACAGAGTACTTGTAAGGTTGATTTAAAATCATTCTATGAGAAAGAGAATAATTCCAATCCCTCCAAAGTACCATCGAGAGAATTAATTCATTTTGGATCAAGTTGTAAAATTGAAAATAACGACTCTCGATTAACAATCGGCGTAGAGGTACCATTTATTAATGCCTGTCCCTGCACACAAAGATGGGGCATGAGAGCCTATTACAATACCCTCAAAGAACAGGGCTACTCCCATGAGGAAGCTGAGAAGCTAGTCCGTTCTGCTCCTCTTCAAGCTCATACAAATGGTGGCATAGCTAAGCTTTATATAACTGATAATGAAATAAGCCACACTGACGTTTATGATGTACTAGACCGCTCCTTACCAATTATTAGAGAACTTCTAAAGGGGCAAGACGAACATTCCGTCGTAAGACATACTCATGAGCAAGGCCAGTTCTGTGAAGATAATATTAGAAGCATTACTGAAGAAGTTGTTAAAACATTTAGTGACAGCCTTAGTCCAAGCACACAAATAAAAATTCATGTAGAAGTGAACGAGAGTGTACATTTTCATAACCTATGGGCTGAAGTGGATATGACTTTAGGAGAGATCATTCAGGGGCTAAAAGAATAGGAGTTAGTACAAATAAGAACGCGCCTACTGACTCCACTTTAAAAACCTCATAAAACTATATAGGTCATATTTGTATTATCTCTTAAACTTTACATATCCAAGAACAAAGGAAAATACACCAATAACTGGACCACCGAAAAAAACGGCAGTCATCACAGACTCCATTGCTAGGTCATGAGTATTACTAGATAACAGATTAACTAAAAAAAATGTGACAAGTGCACCAACTACATACCCCAACAATCCGCACCCTAAGCTTTTAATAAATCTCATATTATCTAGCAGATCCTTGTTCTACCGAGTTGTAAAGTGAGTTTATACCTTCCTTTTCCGTAGGAGGCAAACCGAGTGTGGTTCTAATGCGAGCAATTGTAAAGCAATGCCTATGATGCACTTTACAAAACTTTTCCCATAATATTGTATATGGAGTGTTTTACATAGGTTTAACCGAATATGCCTTCAGCGCTAGCGAAATCTCAAAATCAGACTGATCGGTCACCTGAGGCTAGTCCTGACTTAAGTGAAATTAGGTTTCCTAAGAAAATCGATCCCGTCACCAATAGTACATTTACTCATAAAGACGCAAAATACCTAGATGATGCAGCTTTCGTCGCTGCTGTAAATAAATATCGACCCGGCACTCCTGTTAACCCAGAAGACTTTAAATCATTTACTAAGCTTGAAATTGATCATCGGGTAATTATTTTCAGGCCAGGTGAACAGATGTACGAATATAATGCTGCTGAAAATGGCTTTAAACCGCTTAAGAATATAAACGTAGAAAAGGGAGTTAAAGACTCTATTACCAAAGCTTCTAACGAGCAATTCAAGGAGGAAATGCTAAAGCGCTTCCCTGGTGCCACCACAGATAGATTAGCATCCTATGATCAACATAATAAATACTTTATTGGAAAAGATATTGCTATTGAAGATAAAAATACCAATAGTATCTTTGTACTTAAAGATAAATCATGGCAGAAATTAGAAGACTCACAAACTATTTCTCTTATCCGCAAATCCCAGGATGGCGACAGAACCCGTCTTGCCATGGGAGACCGGCCATATGTAGAGGTGACACTATCAGATAGCCAGCCAGCTAGAGTTTCAGTAACCTTAGACACTAAAACACTGCCTATCCATACTCACTCATTGAGCGATATCGCACCAAATGTCCTAATGGCATCCATGAGAGCAAGCAGTAGTCTTATTTCAAATTTATTTGACAGCTCCCAAACAACACAGGTTGAAAAAGTTGCAGTAGATATAATTAAAGAAAAATATCTCAGAGAAGAATATGAGAATCCAAGACAATCTATCCTTACTCAAATAAATGGGCTTGAAACAAAAAGGGAATTCACGGAAAAAGGTTCAAAAGCTTATAAGTATGTAAATGATGATATCAGATGCCTTTATGACGTTCTTGAAGAATTTGAAAAACCTTTAAATGATAAAAAGCCTTTAACTTATGAAATGAGGGAATATAACTTCAACGTAAGAGAAACAGAAGAAGCATTTAGCCAAAAAAATTTAGAGCTGTTGGAGAATGCGTTAAGTACTGGCAAGATCAATGGTAAAGAAGTTGATAAAGAACTCGTAAAGAATATGCTTCATCAACATAAAATTTTCGAGGCTATTAAGGCAGGGGGCTATGATACTAGCGAGGGTAGAATGAGTAGCTACGGGGCCATGATGTTATCAACGATAAATTATGAACTTAACACCAATTTCCCTAAACTTGGACTAGGTAAAGTAGATACTTTTTAGCTATTAAATCTGCTCCATCCGAACCCAAGTTTAAAATAAGAGCACATTTTCACCATATCTCTGAATAACTTCCACATGAAAGGAGGTGCCCGATGATGCCTGATGAATTGCGCGCCATCATCCACTCCGAGCGTTAAGGGGCCCCCGAATGTCGGGAGCCGTCCTTAAATCTCCGCACGGAGTGGTATGATGGCTAGTTGCATCGATCTCTTTTTTGAGGCAAAGTCTGACCGTGAGACTGTGATCCAGCTGATCGAGGACTACTTCCCAGATTTTCTGGTGAGCGATCCTTTTGATTGCGAGAGCACTTCTTTCGGCCTGACTGTTGATTCTCGTTCGTCTTGGAATTTTCACAAGGAGCACGGTTATGATACCGATCCTCCCCTGTGGAGCCATGACGAAGAGGCTGCTTTTGATCTCTTCACTGAGCATCTGAAGCGCGTTCTGCCTGAGGCTTGCCCTTGGTAGACATCTAATCCTTAAAAAAGAGGTGAAGGTTTAAAGTAATAAGGAGGGCACTCGTGGCGCCTCCTTTCCTTCAAAATAATTACAAACGCAACTCCTTCAAATACCCTGAAAGTTTCCCAGTAAACCACCAGACTACAGATTTAAATAGTGCTATAAAGTGAAGGTCGGTAAGGTCAGCCCGTGCCCTACCGATTTTCGTTTTCTTTAGCTACCCTTCAAGCTCAATCACCATTTCAATCTCAACCGCAAAGTCATGAGGTATCGTCATGCCCACCGCTGATCTAGCATGAGTATTCTCTGGGCCGAAAAGTTTATTTAAGAAACTAGTAGCACCATTAATAACTTCAGGAGTCTGCACAAATCCAGGAGCGACATTCACCATTCCTAAGACTTTAATTACTCTCTTAATAGAATTAATATCTGCAACGGCACCAACAGCTCTGATACAATTATAAGCGCAAATCTCTGCCGCTTTCTGCGCCTGAGGAATATCAAGATCTTTCCCAACTAAGCCCTTAATGACCTCATCATTTAATCTTGAAACCTGACCCGAAGTAAAAACTAAATTACCAGTCCTGACAGCAGTATGAAATTCCGCTACCTGTAAAGGTGCGGGTTCGTATATGTATCCAAGTTCTTTGAGTCTTTCTACTAACATTTAAACACTCCATTTTTATACTATTCATAAAAGATATAGTTCACTAATAAAACAACTCCTCCTCCCCAGCAACCTCTAGCACTTCATATACAAACTCAGAGATCTCCTGACTTCCTTCTTTCACATGCTCATTCTTACTCTTTGCAACCTCCAAGCTCACAGAAAACTCCTTCCAAGTTCCTCCATTCGCATAGTAATTCTGTAAAGGCGGGATAATACGGTTAATTGCATGAGCGAATTTAGCTTCATCTGTCTCTCTAGCTTCATACTCCTTCCAGAGCTCTAATAAATAGTCCCCCATATCTGAAGGCAATTTAGAAAAAATTTCCTTAGCAGCCATTTTCTCTTTTTCAAATAAATCTTTAACCCCCTCTC
Organism: Bdellovibrionota bacterium; assembly: GCA_044351785.1. GTDB lineage: Bacteria > Bdellovibrionota_C > UBA2361 > SZUA-149 > DAOLCO01 > JAIYCX01. The sequence continues at coordinate 5,357 of JBILFC010000085.1, read as the reverse complement.
CCTCCCTATCTTTAGAATAAAAAAATGTATCCCCCACTAATGCCTCTGGTAAGTCATGAATAAGAAGCATCATTATCACCTTCTGAATATCTACTTCCTTATTAGCTTTATCCTTTAGCACCATAGCAAGTAAAGCCACTTGCCAAGAATGCTCGGCAGAAGTCTCCCTTCTTCCAGACCCCACTACCGAAGTTCTCCTCTCTACCATCTTTAACTTCTCAGTCATTAGAATAAAATCAAGGAAAGCTCCCACATCTGAACTAAATTTTCGTCCCTCATTCATACAGACACCAATGATTATGTACTTCCAGAATAAAAATAACTTGCAATTGTACCGAATGATTCTTGCTTATCTTTACCTAAGGATAATGATTCATTAATTTCTATCCAAGCATGGGCATTAAATGAGGTATCCTCTGATGCCCCCTTACGTACACCAAAAAAGGTGTAAAATGATTGACCTCTTCTTCTAAGCATTAATGCAGCAGTATGAGCCTGTACTAGACAAGTAGCCGACCAAGGTAGATATCTACTTACCCTTTCGATATTTCTAAAAATCTCAGGTAAGTTAGCTACTGAACCTAATTGAGATCTAAGCTCTTCCCTTGTTACTAAAGCTCCAAAGGTTTTTGAGAATTTATCAAAAGGAAGAAATAATATACAAACCTTACTATACAGGCTAAAAAATAAGATTTCTAAAAGAATACGTATTTTAGGAAAAGAAAAAATTTCTTTCAATCTCAAGAGAGAGCACCAGCTACAAACTCTGGTGTGACATCCACTCCACCTTCAGTCTTCTTCAATACAGAAAAACCCTGAATGGTTGGTTTAATCCAAGTTTTCTTACTGCGATTTAATTCCTGATTTTCTTCTAAATCACTAACCACAGAAACTACTTCATTCTCAAATTTTGATTTCTTATCCATGACTTATCTCTGATAAAAATACGTGGTTAAGACAACTACTTCAATCGGTTTTCTATAACAAATCAAAAAAGATGTCACAAGCAGAATTGAATAAAAATGACCCCCGCTCTAAATGATTATAATAATATTCTCTTTTCTGTTCAACACTATGGGCTTCACCCCTAGGCAGTATTGCTGAAGATTTCCCTGTTTTCTCTTCAAAATACTTAAGATATTCATAATACGGCGCAGGGAATATAAAACCAGCCTTATCTCTTCTTAAACGAAGATCTTCAGGCATAAGCCCCTCACCAGCTCGGCGCATAAGATACCTATTTACTCCTTGATGATTGCGATACTGATTAGGGATACTAATCATAAATTCCAACAATCTAATATCTAATAATGGGAAAACATAAGTTACATTCTTGGAATAAATTGACATTGAGCTTACAGCAGAACGTATGTACTCACTTCTACTTCCAGTTAAACCTTCAATCAAATATCTAACCTCTCCCCTTTCCTTAGATCGCGACATCATCGCAGAATAAGACTTGTATGATTTAGGTAATGAATCACTTACCTTTAAAAGATTGGGCTGCTTTATTACTTCCAAAGGAATTCTAGAAGAATCGGGATTTTTAAACTCGCGATATTTTCTTAAAAGAGAAGGCGCAAATACTTGCAAAATAGATTTAAGTCTCTCTTTTGACCCTTTTCCTTGACTGACATTAGATCCGGAATACGAAACACACTCATCTCCTCCAAACCCAGAAAAAACAACATCACACTTAATTTCCTGAGCTTTTTCAATTAATGGTGCCTTAAAAAGATTACCTAAGCCGTAACCAAATCCATCAATGGCACGTACACATCTTTCTAACTCTTTTTTAAACTCGAATCCTTCACTAGAAACAAAATGTCTGTTCTTTATACCCAAATAATCACACAACATCTCAACATATGGCCTCTCATTAAGAAAAACTTCATTGTGCTTATCTATATAGCTACAAAATATATGCAAATCAGGTCTATACTTATGAGCCATCGCGGTCACCATCGAAGAATCCAATCCCCCACTTAACTCAAACCCTAAATTGCCAACAGAAGGAAGCCTACATCTCACAGCCTGATCTAAATGAGACCTGAGCCCATCTACCGCATCATCCAGAGATAACTTTCCTAAATTTTCCCTAACAGAAAGATCCCAATATTTTCTAATTATTAAATTACCAGATTTTATAGTTAGGCTATGAGATGGTGTTAACTGAAACACATTCTCATATTCAGTCTCATTAGAATATTCAAGAGTACCAATAACCCCGTAACTTAAAATCTCACTAATTCTTTTATAGTTTGCTTTTTTCTCAAAGCCAGGTGCAGAAAAAAGTAATTTTTTCTCACTTGCAAATGCAAATATGCTCTTATTATAGCAATAGAAAAATGGCCTGACACCTATATGATCCCTCGCACAGAATACTTTCTTACACTTTCTATCCCAAATTACGAATGCAAAATCACCTAAAAGTCTTTCTAGGCAAGCCTCAGACCACTTTTTATAGGCTTCTTGAATAATCTCACTATCAGCGATATCCCTAGATAACCCGAGCATGCTTACTAAGTCAGCTCGATTATCAAGTCTCAAGTCTCCTATTATTATAAAATCTTCTGATTTGAGAAGCTCATTCTGCACAGCAGGATCGGGATATAAAAAGCCCTCAGAAACAGAAATTGCGCCGTAAAAACTATTCATTTTCAATTAAAATCTGCATTCATATACTTAAGTCACATAATTTAGCTAATAATACATAACAGTTCTTAAGATATCTCACATCAAAATTATCTCAATGGCACTAGTTGCTCAAGATCAAAATAAAAGGCCTCCAGGAGCATCACCCGCAAAAGCAGATGAAATTGTTCTTCCACCTAAACTCACTCCTCAGAAAAATGAAACTACTGAAGAACATAAAGAATTATCTCCGGAACTTAAAAAAGCACAAACAGACCTAAACACGGTATCGAAACATATAGAAACTCAGCTTACCGCTCCCTTAGAAAAAATGGTTAAAGATAGTAAGGGCCCTCTAAGTCCGCTACAACTACAAACTATTGAGGATTTTAACAAAGAAGGCATGAGAGTATTTACAGAGCAAGCAGGAGTGATACTTAAAGGTAAAGTGGCTCTACCTGCAGACTATAACAAATCTGCGCCTGAAGATAAGATGATAGCTCTATCTACAGCTCTTGCTAAGGAAAACTTGTACCTACATCTTATGCCTAAAGAAGTAACTGTTACTTTTGAAAATGATGCTTTAAAGAGTAGAGAACAAACCTTCTCTCGCCTCTTAAAAAATAATGGTTATCCCGAAAAGGAGGCTCAAGAACAAGCTAAGGATTATGCTAAACAGGAAAGTTTTACAGTTTTTGCTCCTAGGGCATTTGAATTGGGAAAACCTGAAGTAGGTGCCGCCGCTTTTAATCTACAAAATAATGCTACACTTGAACTACCCCATGTGGAGGGTCAAAAAGTTAACCTACCGACCAATGCAGGAATTAAAGTACAAGATATCATCGATAACAAGGGAGATAACCTTTCTATCAGGGGAACAACTATCTCCTTTAAACCTAAAGATGGCAAAGAGGACCTAAAAGTGATCATTCTCAATCCAGAAGCCATTAAAGACTCTGCGAATAACATAGGAGTGTCTCCTGAACTTTTTTATAACCACACGAAATCAAATGAACTAGGAGCATTAATTCTTGAAACTCACCTAGATAAACAAGTGACCAAAGGTCTCCTAGAAAAGATGATTTTAGTAGATATCCCAATTACTTCTCAAACTCAAAAAGATAGGAAAGAAATACTACAACTACCTATTGGATATGAGCACCTTGCAGAGCTTTATTCTGATATGACCAGCTTACAGACTACAAAGTCTTTAACAAGTCCGATACTTAATCATCATAGTGGGCCTGAAGAATATTCTCTCATAAAAACAGCAATAGCATCTTCGATACTAAATGCCATGAAAGATGGGCTAATTAATCTTCCGGCGAAAGAAATATCTCCTGATAGTTTAGAAAAAGTCTTTTCTAAGGATAGAGAACTTGAAAAGAAATTTGCAAATGAGTACCTAGGACCAGAAATGAGAAAAGTTTTCGATACGGCTTTAAAACAAGCAAAAGATGTTCTTAAGGAAGAAGGAATAATAAAAGACTAAAGCAATCAAGCTTCCACTGCTTTTGCTTTAAGTAGGCGCTGATAATTAAGAATTAAACGTGCCCTCAAATCTTGTCCATCAATGAATAACTGCTTCTGCTCCGTCACGTATTCCTCCCTCCCCTCTTTTGTTTCAATTGGAATAGCTTTAAATCCATATTCACTTATGTCATAAGGACTTGCTCGCATATCTATCTCTCTTGCCCTAAGAGCCAGAAGAAACAAATCTGCTAAGAGTTCAGAAGAAATAAAAGGTGCTATCTTATATCCCATTTTATAGAGATCCATATTCGCATGGATACAGCCAGGCTGTTCGTGCATGGGTACAGTTTCTCTCTCTAACTTTACTTTATTCATCGGAACGGCTTCTCTTGAAAAGAATCTAAAAGCATCATAATGAGAACAACACAGAGGACGCTCTTCTACGATTTCATCTAGTAGTTCCTGCCGAACTCTAAGAGGGACGTGTGGATGCTGTTTCTTATTTCCCTTATATAGCATGGCCCATTCATGAAGTCCGAAGCAGTGATAAACAGGAGTACGCTCACTAGTTAAAGTAAGATAATTTATTGCCCATTCAAGATATGGCAATCTTCTATCTGGGAATAAACTAATATCTAAGAAACAAGAATCACCGTCTAATACATAAAACTCTTGCCAATCTAACGGTGCCTCATTGCTAGCATTTAACTTAACATTAATGCCAGGGCTCCAGCGAAGTAACTGCCCACTACTAAAACTATAGTAACTAAACAAGAAATCATACACAGGATGCTTAACCCCATGAGTACGAGCGCGAATATGATTATCTACAAAAGGAAATAATCGAGCCCGATGCGCTTTTGCCTCGCTCTCCCACTCCTTATGGCTAAGTACTACCTCACTATCCATTTAAACTTTCATATCTAGTAATCAAATTCATGAATCTACTAAAGAATACAATTAAGTCAAATTTTAGTACATAAGACAAGGATATCGCTATTTTTCACGAGTATAAGCTATAATAAATTAATCTCACCTAGGTAATCTTTATCATACGGGCCTCTATAGATTTATGACACTCTACCATCAAGGTCTAATCTTATAAATACATAGGCATTATCTTTTTGCAATAAGATTAGATACTCACGACCAAATATTTTAAATTGCACATTATCAAATTTAAGTTTCTAAATATGTCAGCCGAAAGCTATCGATTGATCCTTATGGATGTTTATAAAAAAGCATACTTA
>JBILFC010000005.1:0-28506 GCA_044351785.1 Bdellovibrionota bacterium | reverse complement strand
TCTATATCTATCGACTTTAAAATTAGTTTCTATCGTATCTGGTCTTCCAGATATATTTAAGTATTTAATTGAAAAAGTTGATCTCAGAAATATTACTATTGATGAGGCAGAGCTTGTAATAAGTTTATTTCCCGCGCCCACAAGAAGGATTACTCAGATAAAGAAATTTGGGGTTAAGGCTTTTAATTTCAATTATTCTTATGAGAAGCTTTTGAATTTAATTAGGATTCTTGATCGTAAGCATATATTAGAGAATGATCTAGGTCTGCGTGAGCATATAGATAAGATAAAAGTAGAGACTGACGCTAGAGGTAAGAATGTTAAGGCGAGTTCCTCAGGCCAGGAAGAAATAGATTTAATAGCGCGGGCAAGTATGTTTATGAACAAGATTCAAGATTCCATAAATAAGATTGCCTTAAGAAATCTTCCCAGTATTTCTCCACGATATCTATTAACAAAATGGCAGTTAGGTTTCGTTGAGTTGCTGAATGATAACCCTTCTTCGATTATGTTTAATCTCAGTCAAAAGGAGGAGGGTCGAATTATTGATCTTGCAAGGAAGAATAATTTGTTAACTTTTTTATCAGAGAGTAAAGCAAAGGATTGGAAATTGAATTCTCTTCTTGAGGCAATTCGCATTGGTAAGATTAGTAAGAAAAATGATTTTGAGCTGGATAGTGATATGAAGGATTTAATTTCAACTCTCTCGGGAGATGAAATATCAGTAGAGGCTTTTTTAGCACCCAACTTTGGGAATTTAATTGAACGCCTTTTCTCTATAAGTTAAAATTATTATGGAGTTTATTGGATCTACTGAATTAAATAGCCTCAGCCAGTTAGTAAGAAACTTTATTGTAAATAAATCTCTAGCAGCAACTGGAGCTGAACCTACTTGGCAATCTCTTTATAATTTAACGAAAAACAATCGGATAGAAAGTTGTTTTATCGATCTTGACACTAATCAGAATACTCATCTAGCTTTGTGCGCTAAGATGCTTGCCAAGCGGGGAAATGTCTTAGCAGAAAGAGAGGCTTGCCTTATTGATTTACATCATAACCTTAACTCGGTATTTGCTTCATTTAAGCTAACTCCAGTTTATGTAAAAGGGTTTGCTCTTTCCTTGGATGATCGTATTCCTAAAAGGCTTAGGTTTTATGAAGATGTAGATTTGATTATAGATCCCTTTGAAGCTCAGAGTTATCTAGATGTGCTGTATGCAAATGGATATAGGCTGAAGCCATCAGCAGCTGAGGTTGATCCATTGGCTGTTTTAAAGAGTATGGGTTCGTTAAATTTATTATGCTCTGTCTCCGGTAGTAGTATTGATATTCATGTAAAGCCAATTTGGCCCTATTTCTCTCGGATATTTGACTATCAAGATTTAAGAGCTGAATCTAGAAGAATGAGTGGAATTAATGGGAGTCACTTCTTGATTCCTTCTCTTGTGCAACACTCCTTAATTTTATTAATTGAGGGATCTAAAGATCTATGGTTTAGAGTTGATAAATTGTTAGATTTCCATACTTGCTACCTTAGTTTAACTTCCGCAGAGGTAGAGGAGTTTAAGAAGATCTTATCTCGTTATAAGCTAAATAAAATGTTTGAATTTTCAAGTTTTTTACTTACTAATATATTTAAAATGGATAAGGACATTACTGATAGAGGCCTTGTTCGTGAGGATTTATTTTGTAAATTTAAGAATATAGTTACAGATTCATGGGAATTTAAGATTAATAAAAATGCACCGACTGAGCCATATAGGACTAGAGTGCACTTAATGTTAGTCCCTTCTAAGATCAGATACTTATGGCTTAGGGCGGTATTGCCTACAGAAAATGATTTTAGGTTCTTTCCTTGCTTCTCTAGGGTGCCTTTTCTATTTTCTTTCTTAAGACCTTTAAGAATATTATTAACTCGATTCAGTCGCATTATATTGATGTTTAGTCGGAGGCTTGAGTGTTGGTGAGAGTATTTAAAGAGCGATTTCTGCGATTTCTATTTGAAGATGTAAACTTGGACGTTTTTTTAAATAAAAGACTAGATAGGTCCAAACTACATTTAAAAGAGAGATTGGTTACTAGTAACGCCTTTAGACGTTTCTACTATAATGAAATTGGTAGTTTAGAATTCTGCATAAATTCTAAGCCTTATGTTGAGGGATCAAAGATTTTTGGAAAAATAGATGTTTGTAAGCAGATAGATGATGGAGCTATTTTCGTTAGAGGTTGGATCTTTAATCCTCGCTATGTAGTGCAATCTTTAACAATAAGCATAAATGAATGTCGTTATTCGATACTTGCATTTCATCTTAATCGACTAGATGTATTTGAGCAGTTAGGCTTTATTCCTAATTCACGTAATTGTGGTTTTGTAGGCATATTGGAGGCTTGTAGGGTGAGCGCTGAAGAGGTGAGCATAGGCTTTGAAGTTAATGTAAATGAAGAATTAGTAACTGGTACTTTTGAGTCAGTCCGAGTAAGTTAGTTACCTAGTCCATTGTATGTTTTTTTTAACTACTCGAGCTGGATTGCCTGCGGCTATGCAATTTGCATTTATCTCTTTAGTTACTACCGATCCTGCTCCAATAACTGCGGAGTCTCCAATTATTACTCCTTTTAAAATAATTGCACCTGCTCCGATCCAGACATGATTCCCTATCGAAATATTTTTAGCTGGGTTAATGCGTTTTCCTGTGCTGAGTTCAAGTATGTTGTGGAAGTCGCCTACGTAGATGCGAATTCCGTTGGAGAGCATGCAGTCCTCGCCTATCATAATTTTGTTGTTATGTTCGTTAATACCGAAAGAAGCACCTTCGATTGTAGTGTTTCGGCCGATATTTAGTTCTCCGTTCGAGTCCCAAATTGAAATATTGCCACGTTGGTAGGTGCAATTCTTTCCTAGAATAATTCGATGACCATTTCCTGTGATTGTGATTGTTAGATTGGCAAGCCTGGTACCTTGTCCGATTTCTAGGTAGTTATTATCGCCTTTGATTTTTAAGGTAACGTTGGTTCTTGCCCCATGATTTATGATTTTATTATGCCTCCCTTTAATGGAGGTTTGATTGAGACCTATGCCTTGGATCAGCCTTTGGCGTATCAGATATATTCTTTCTTTCCAGCTCATTCGTTATATGGATTAATTCGGACGAAAGTAAATTTATTTTCTTTTAAATAATTAATAGCGTCTATCATGCCTTTTTGATTCTGTTGGTTTTACTTCCGAGCACAGGGTATCTTAATATTTAACTGAGCAACCATAGGGCCTAGTTTTTTCATTTTCAATAGCTTTTCCATTAAGAAGGGCATCAAGTGCTAGTTTGACATAGTTTTTCTCGGCGTCGGCGGGATTTGATTCGGTCTCCGGTGAGTCATCAAAGGCCCCGTTATAAACTAGAGTTTCATTCTTGAATATCATGATGTGCGGTGTAGTTTTAGCACCGTAGGTCTTACCGAGATCCCCTTTCTCATCATAAATCATTTCAGCATTATTAATCCCTACTTTTGCCTTGAGTTCAGATCTTTTTTCTTCTGTTACAAAGTCTTGGTGGTCTTTATTAGTGGAGCTAACAACAAACCAACGTACTCCCTTTTTAATGTAGTCTTCTTGTAGGCTAGGCATGAAGTTGTTTTTATAAATTTTTTTAACAAAAGGACATTCTGGATTAAACCATTCAAATACTACTATTCCATTTTTTATGTCAGTAATATTTATGTCCTTGCCTTCGGAATTCTTAAGAATGAGATTGTTGTCTTCTGTAAAAGCCGTAATTGGTGTTAGTGTTGCAAGTAAGATCGTAAATAGTTTTATTATTTTTTTCATTCTAGTAGCTTTTAATGTCTATTTGTAAATTTAATAATTCTCTTCTTAGCATATCAAGAAGCCTGTGGCATGCATATCTTTGATTCATTTCTCTATCCCAAGGTAGTTCTAATTTTGTTACATGTTCTTTGTTTTCTGTGCTCAGACTTAGATAAATTAATCCTACCTGTTTAGAGGTGTTGTCTGCACTTGGGCCTGCTATACCTGTTGCTGCTAGTCCTATGCTTGAACCAGTTTTAATTCTTATTGCCCTAGCCATTTGAGAGGCGACTTCTGGGCTAACTGCTCCTACTCGATCGATTAGCCCAGAGGGGATGGATAGAAATTTAGATTTTGAATCGTTAGAGTATGTCACAACTCCACCTAGAAATATTTCAGATGATCCTGGAATAGCTGTTATAAGTGAACTTAAGAGGCCTCCTGTGCAGGATTCTGCTACTGATACTGTGAGCCCTTTTTCTCTCAATAGATTAGATACAACTAGTGGAAGGCTATCATCTTCTTTGGAAGAATACACATGATCTTTTCCAATTGCATCTAAAGCTAAGTCCGATTCTTTTTCTAAGAGTTCGAGTGAGCTTGATCTAAAATATAAAAGTAACTCAGGAAAGTGCGGTCTGTATAGGGCTTCAACTTTAGGATCTATTTTAGAGTTCTCAATGGTATTTCCTACGTAAGCTTCTGAAAGTCCGAATACTCTAAAGTATTTATAGTGAGTACTTGTACTTGGTTTATATTTTTCTTTTAGCCATTCCAGTACGGGTTTATCTATGAAGAATTTAAATTCCTTAGGGACTCCTGGCAGAGAGATTATGTAAGTAGAATTTACTGGTCCAGAGCAAGATGCATCTGCTGTTCCAACTTCGTTTGGAAATACTAATGCGCCTTTAGGAAATTTCGTTTGTTTTAGGCTATTTTCTAAAACTGGTCTTCCTCGACTTTCGTATTTGGCTTTTAGTCTGGATAAGGATTCTTCATTTACTTCAAGAGGGAGGTTTAATGCTTCTGCTATGCATTCTACGGTTATGTCGTCTGTGGTGGGTCCGAGGCCACCGCTTGTGATAATTAGATCAACTTTGCCTAGGTGTTCTTTTAAACAATCTACAATAGTTGTTTTATCATCTGGGATGGTAATTATTTTTATTGGTTCTAAGCTAGTGCCTTTAATTTTTTGTAGTAGGTATTTGGCATTGGTATCGTAGATGTCACCTGTAACAAGTTCGTTACCTATTAAAATTATTAAGATTTTTGTCATTTTTTGTGTCCTGTTTCTTACTTTACTTTAAGCTACTTAAAATAAGCCCTATTAGTATGTATAATTGACTTTATACCCTGACTGACATAGAAACCAGCTTCTAAATTGAACGTGCTAACTATAAAATAGATATGAAAACCTTAGACTTTGTAACAAATCATCAACTAAAGACTGGCCTTCCTAACTTCGCTGCAGGAGATACTATAAGAGTATCACAGCTTATTCAAGAAGGTGCTAAAGAAAATACTCAGGTATTTGAAGGTGTCGTAATTTCAAGAAACGGTGGTGGAATAAGAGAAACTTTTACTGTAAGAAAGATTTCCTACAAGGTTGGAGTTGAGAGAATTTTCCCACTTCATTCACCTAAGGTAACTAAGATTGAAGTTAAGCAAAGAGGCCGTGTTAGAAGATCTAGAATTTACTATCTAAGAGATCTTAGTGGTAAGGCAGCTAGAATTCAACAAGCTACTAGACAAGCTTCTGAAAAAGCTGACGCAGCTACTTCATAAGACGTATCTGTCGAAATATAAAAAAAGAGCCCTTCGAGGCTCTTTTTTTGTTTCTATTTTTGAAATGAAGGATGGGAGCGAAGGCTTCTCTAAAAAGAGAAACCTTTTCGCCGTTCGCTCCCAGTGCGGCGTGTTTGATCAACCTCGCTTTCTTTGAAAAAGCTTTCCTTGAATTAATACCCCTTAAGCATACGCAGCTAGAGGGGCGGAACATCAGGCCAGGTCTGCTGAAGTCTCTTCGATTTCAATTCCGAGAGCTTCGTTCGCAGCCAAGGTGGCTTTGTGTGCTGCGGTGAGAGTTTCCAACGCTCTCAGAAGCTTTGCATGAGCCTCGGCCCGTGCCGGCGCAGTTTTCTGAAGCTCCAGCTGGGCATTTTTCAATGCCGAAGCTGCGACCTCTTCCTCCAGCTTGGCCAGTCGAGCCTCTTCCGCCCTTCTGTTTGCTTCTTCAAGCAAGAAGTCAGCTTTCGCCTTTGCCGTAAACAAGGCCGTTTCTGCCTGGAGCATGAGGTCCATACTTCGCCCGCCTTCAGCAGTTGAAAGTAAACGATTCAGAGCAATTTTCTGCTCTGCCGTCGCCCACTCCGGGATTGCTGGAAGTGGACCAGGGACCTCCACCACTGCAGTCGCGGTCTCAGCCTTAGGCGCTTCCGCCGGGGCCGGGACTGCTGCCACCACCGTGACTTTCTTGGCCACCGGCGGTGCAGGGTGCACCACTCGTGGCTTCGGAGCCTCGGGTTCTTCTACCAAGGTGACGCCAGGGAAAATGGCTTCCCATGAGATTTGATCCCAATCGGCTTCCATCAGGCATCCGGTTTCCGTAGAATCGAGCTTAAGATTGATCACTAGCCCACACAGGTTGTAGAGAACTGAAGTCCCCTCTGGAAGCTCCGGAAGATTCTCTACTCCCGTATCTTTGCCTTCCAGAATTTCCGTTGCCGTCAGTTCGCATTGGCAAATTGACGGACTGCTGGCCAGTCCGATTCGACTACCTCGATTGTCGGGCTTTTCCCAAGAAGTTGATGTCAGAGCGGTAGGAAGGATGGTGTAAAGAAGTTGGTTCTCTCCAACGAGCAAACCTTTCTTTACATTTTTCAGAAATCCTTCTGCGATTAACATTTTTACAACATGACCCACCATGCCGGTGCTGAAACCGTACTGGTAGATTGAATCCAGACCCTTTTGGGTGAAGTCTGGCCTTGTTGTGCCATCTCCCCACCGTTCAAAATTTTCATGATCGGCCACAAATTCCTTGATGAACCGCATGATCGTCCACAGATTGGCGCGGTCATTGCTGCCGTATTGCTTTAAGTTTTCGGCGCTACCTTTTGGCGCCATGTCCATTCTGAACCACTGCCGAGTGTTCAGGATAGTGAGGGCGAGCGAGAGCATCCACTTTGAGATGCCGTTCTTTTCTGCTCGAGCCTGAACCTGCGCCAATGTTTCTTTTTTCAGACCAAATGACGTTGACATTGCAGCTTTCCTTTCCAAGGTAAGCTTTAGGGTCTTGAGGTTGTGAAAATAACCTCTTAACCCCATTTCAAAGAACAGATACACCTCCCCAAACAAAAGGAGATGTCCAACTAAGATTGTTATGGAATTGTAAGGTAGTGTAGTAGCTTAGGGAAGGGTACTTGGTGGGGTAAGATATTGTTGTTATTAAAAAAGACCTAAACAAAGAAAGAGAAAAACCAGAACCCCTAACGAAGAGCCGAAGCCTTCAATAGGGGGTATTGTGTGCCTTCATGGTTGTTGGAAAAATTCTTCAGCCGTAATTGCACTGCTAGAGTCGATGCCGTTGCTGATGACATGTGCCCAAGCGGTGTTGATGTCATCATGACATTTTTCAGAGCATTCTAACTCTAACGCGACGAGTAAGATAGTTGCCGAACCTTCTAAGTATTCTCTAAATATTTTCCCCTTATACAGCGCATCAAGGAGAATCATGCCGGGAACGTGGGATTCAAGGAATGGTGGGTTTTTAAGACCTCCTGCCATAAGCCCGTTTAGGAATTCAGTGAACCCCTGAAGGGTAGCTCTAGTTGATTGGTATATGAATCCGGAGGGATCCAGTCTGTCGGCCTGCCATTGGGAGACGGCATTTAAATAACTCATTTGCACTTTGCTAGAGCGTTCCTGCACAATCGCTTTCTCTGCTTTCTGAGCAAGGCCAGCAAATTCATGAACTGTGGGACAATTATCTTTGCCTTTCTTGAGAATCCAAATTGTTCTCAGGACGTAGGCGATAAACAAGACGTCTCTAGCTGGTTTGAGGGATTCATTGCTCATTGGTATCGACTTTCTGATGAAATTATCCTAAAACGCAAAAGAGAACCTTTCTCTTTCTTCGTCTAGGGTGTTCTGGATAACCACAACACCTTAGACAAATATTTTTCTTCTACCCAGATTGTAATTTTGACGGACAGCGTAGATTACTCTTTGGTTTGGATAATTGCAACTACTCGGCATTTACTTTAAGCGTTTTAAAGTAAATGGAGCTATCTTTACTTGTTGTTTCAATTGCTTTAAGTTCTTATGAAAATATGGGTAGAAGAATTTATATAGCTCTACCCTTTTCCCTCTATTGCCTTGATCTAGTTTAGGGCGACTTACATTTAGTAGTCATGCTAAGTAAGTAAACAGGAAAAAGGGTAGAGCTGTGGATAGGTTTCACGGCACTTTCGTCGTGTTGTTTTTTTGTTCAGGGAGGTTTGAGATGAGTGGAATAACTGCTCTTTTGCCGAATGGTGCTACTGCAGACTCGATGATTGAAAGTTTATTTAACGAGCCGGTGTTACCTGCTTGCTTTTCTTCAGTTGATGGAGGAATGGTAGAAGTCGCTAACATCTTAAGAGATAAGTTATTGGAAGTTGCAAAGGAAATGCCTTTGAACGATCCTAACTTACCTCGGCTCTTAGCTCATTATGCCTTCGCTTTTTATTGCCTTCAGGATGGAAGCTGGGATGAGACTGGTCCGACTTTGGATCTTGTATCCTTGAGGCCAATATTGGGCATGGGATATGAGCAGCTAAAAGAAGTTGCTGATTTTTCCACTCTTGTTACGAAGTTTGCAAGGGCACTTAGGACACCACTAACGTCTAATGGCTTACTCTCAGCGTATCTTGGTGGTTCAGTTAAAATTGTAGAAGATGACCAGCAAATTGAACTCAACCTCAATGCCTTGGTAATGCTGTTCTGGGTCGTGACAGTGAGTCGTAATATATCCTGTGCATCTCTTTCCATGTTGACTCTGGTGGAAAGATTTGAGCTTCCGAAGCACTGATTTCTCCTGAGCTGTGGTTTTTCTTGGTTCCCCCACAGCTCTTTTTTCTAATATTTATAGTTACCTGTGACTATCTATAGGCTTAGGTAATAATTACTATTGATTCTGTCGTTATCTTGAGTTAAATACTGCTGCTTAAATTAAAAGATGGGTAGAAGATACTTTGGTTGTTTAGGGATAAGGAGATAGCTTTTTATTCCTGAACGACCTCTTACTAGGTGGTAGTAAGAAGGTTTTGTTAAGGGTTTCTAAGCGATCTAAGGGAGAACGATCGTGAGTGATCAGAAGTTTTTGAAGTTAGCTTTAAGTCCGAGCGCTTTTGACGTTGCTCGACCTAGCGAGTATGATGCGCGAGTGCTCGAAGTCATGTACGTAGGAGACATGACAGAAGAAGAAGTTGGAAACTGGCTTGAGGGCACCGGCGTAACGGCGGTGAAACTTTCAGACAAGCTGTTTCATTTAACTGCGACTTTGGATGATTTTTGTCCGGTTTTGTGTCAGACAAAAGAGGCAGTTTTTTCCAGACTTTGGTGCCCAGTAAGACAAACTGGAACGGCGATATTTGCATCGCTGCAACGTGATCTTGCGGAATCAGCTGTTTTCAATTCATGGCCAATCCAAGTTACGGCTGGTCGTGACGATCGCGAAGACTCAGCAGATCTGGATGGAGATTTTGTAGACGAATTTCTAGAAGATTGATTTTTATGACCCGGCCACATGCAACTTTGCATGTGGCCGGTGTCTTGTTTTGCTACTGTAAGAGGTCGTTCTTTTTCTTGCCCTGAGCTATGTCGAAGGGTTCTTGGCGGTAAAGTTAAAAAGAAAATTAGACAGGCTTTCGACGGACTTAAGTCTACCTTCCCTAAACACCTCAGCATCAAGCTTGATCTTAAATTCTTTTTCAAGAAAGAAAATAATTTCCATAATCTCAATTGAACCAAGGGATAGGTCTTCAAAGCAATCAGTAGCTTTTATAGACTCACTAGAATCAAGTAAATCTTTAGAGATAAATTCGACCAGCGCTTTTTGTATTTCTTCACTTTCCATCATCGAGCCTTAGACATAATGCGCAGCTTCAAGCTCGTTAGTGAAATTTCTAAGTACCGTAAACGTATGCTCACTCATAATACCTTCTGGAACTGGAAGCCCTGTTCTTTTCTGTCTATAAAGTGAAAGCTCAGTTGCCAGTGACTCTAGAATGACCGCACCTTGCTTAAACAGCGAATCAAAGTCTTCTTCTGAATGCTTTTCTGATAAGCCCCGATTAAGATCTCTTAAGAAGCCTTGTTTACTTAAATCTACTTGCCCCTTCCCAGCCTTAGGCCTATCAACTTCGTTCCATTCTCTAAGTACGTCTTGCATGATGTTACCAAGCTCAGTCATGCGATCAATCATCTTTCTCTCTTTAGCCATATAAGAAAGATCACAAAGCCTACCCTCAAAGAAAATTCTTCCAATAAAATTCCAATAAAATACCCAGTCCCAATAAACCTTGATCGGCATTAAAAGAGGATTTCCGAAAATTTGATATTGATCTTTAAAAAGTTTTAAAACAGAGTTAAAAAACTTTAAGTAAATCTCATTATAAAACTCAGCCCGCCCGGCAAAACTCTCACCCCTTAAGTCTCTCTCAATAAGATCTGTTAAGTAAGTATTTGATACCGCAATTAAATCAGTACCAGGCGAATAAAAAGGATCAGGAAATACTCCAGCTTCTCCAGTAAAAGCCCATCTATCTTGGGAAAACACTCTTTCTCTTGAATAAGCATAATCCTT
This sequence comes from Bdellovibrionota bacterium, assembly GCA_044351785.1. Lineage (GTDB taxonomy): Bacteria > Bdellovibrionota_C > UBA2361 > SZUA-149 > DAOLCO01 > JAIYCX01. The sequence continues at coordinate 17,860 of JBILFC010000005.1, read as the reverse complement.
CATCACTAAGAAGTCTTCGACTTTATCTTTATACTTTTCTGAAACTCTATAACACTGAGGCTCGTGCTCTTTAAGCCAGTTAAAAGCTTTTTCTAATGTATGAAAATTGTTAAAATCATGAATTCTACTGTCAGCTACAATCCCTACGCTAGTATATCCACTACTTAAAGGAATTAACCATACCCAGTAACCCTTTCCAGCTAAGTGACAAGTGCTAAACCAACGCGCATTGCTCTCAGTATGTTGCTTTTTCCACTCCTCACTAAACCCCCAGTCATCAACCTTTAATCTCTCACTTACTCTCCACCATACAGAACTGCAACTATGACCAGTAGGAAGTTTTTTAGTAAGTTTATTAGAAAGTATTCCTGCTCTACCAGAAGCATCAACTACCCAGCGAGCATTAATATCTCTACTCTCTCCATCGGAAGTAAAGGTAAGACTATGTGGACCTGCGCCATTTAGATTTACTGATCCGACTCTTGAATTAGAAAAAAAAGTTCCACCCTCTTTCTCTATCTTTTCTTTAATATGATTTTCTAAAATACCCCTATCAAGTTGATAGCTAGGAGTAGGGCTAAATATACTGCCCCCTACCTCCAGTCGATCCTCTACGTTCTCATGAGACTCATTCTCTAAGAAATATCTAAGACCAAGTTTGAGAATTTGATCATTCTTTAAATGATCCTCTAGGCCTACGATCTTAGATAGATAATAAGCACCAAGTTCAACCGTAGATTCGCCAACTTTGCAGGTAGCTACATTTAATGGATAAGATCTTTTATCAAAAATGGCAATCTTAATTGAAGGATTTGCTTTTAGTAATTGAAGAGCTAAAGTGCCCCCAGCTAGCCCACCACCTAATATAGCTACGTCATAATTTAAATTCATAACTTACCTACGATTATAGAAGTGTTAACCCCACCAAAGGCAAAGGTATTACTAATTGCATACTCACCCTTAGACTTCCGTGGGTCATTAGTAATATAATCTAGTTTCGCGCATTCTGAGTCAATGTCTTTTAAGTTTTTAGTTGGCGGGAGGAGACCAGTTTCCATAGATTTTATAGTTAGAGCTATCTCTACAGCTCCCGATGCTCCAAGAAGGTGACCTAGGTGACCCTTAAGAGAGCTAGTGGGGATCTCATCTTTAAATACTGAGTGAGTAGCCTTACTTTCAACTAGATCACCAATTCCCGTTCCAGTAGCGTGCGCATTAATATAAGAAATATCTTGAGGCTTTAGTGAAGCATCTTTTAGAGCCATCTCCATAGATGCTTTAATAGTATCTTCTCTAGGGGTAGTTACATGAAAGCCGTCTGAGTTTGTGCCGAATCCTTTTATTTCTGCAATTATATTTGCTCCTCTTTTTATTGCGTGCTCGTACTCTTCTAGTATTAAGGTGCAAGCACCCTCACCAATTGCTATACCTGATCTTGATTGATCAAATGGTCTAGGTTGAGACTCTGGCTGATCAGCATCAAGAGTGCAAGCGCATAAGACGTCGAATATGGCAGTAATCGCGGGGGAAAATTCCTCCGCCCCACCGCAGATCATAATATCCTGCAGTCCATGCTTGATACTTTCATATCCAAGTCCAATAGCTAGAGAGCCAGAGGTACATGCGCTTGAAGTCGGTAAGATCCTTCCCGTAATTCCGTAAAAGATTCCGATATTAGAAGCGCAAGTATGACTCATTATTCTATGATACGTAGTGCCATTTATACCCTTGATGGATTTGGTGCTTATGAAGTTGACCATGTTAGCGAGACCACTGATACTTGCTATTCCCGAACCATAGGCAATCCCCAATCTACCGTTCTTAATTAGTTCACTATCAAGGAGCTTAGCTTCATTTAGTGCATGTTCAGTAGCAAGAGTACTCAATAGGGAAACCCTGCCCATGCTTCTAGTTGCTCTGTAGTTAAAGTGCTCGGGTAGATCAAACTCTGGGAGAGGAGCGCCAAGTCTAGTTTTAAATCCTTGGTACTCTTCCCATTCAGGGAAGTATTTAACTCCTGTTTTGTTTTTTAAGATGTTAGCCCACGTGCTATCAAGCGTAAGCCCGAGTGGAGTTAAACAACCAATACCCGTTACTACAACTCTTCTCAAAACATCCCTCCATTAAGAACAAGAACTTGAGAGCTCATAAACGAAGCTTCTTCGGAAAAAAGATATTTAACCGCACCTGCTACTTCTTCTACCTTTCCAAGCCTTCCCATTGGGTTGATCTTACACATTTCTTCCTTAAGCCTGTCATCGATCATATCTGTTTCAATGCCAGCGGGAGCGACGCAGTTTACGGTAATTTTTCTCTTAGCAAGTTCTTTAGCTAAGGCTTTCGTGGCGCCAATTAGTCCAGCTTTTGCGGCACTGTAGTTTACTTGTCCTCTGTTACCGACGATTCCTGAAATTGAAGAAATAGTAACTATTCTCCCACCGTCCCTTCTCTGAATCATCGGCATTACGAGAGGTTTTAATACATTGTAAAAGCCATCTAGATCAACTCTTAAGACGTGATCCCAGTCATCATCGGAAAGCCCTGGAAATGGACCATCTTTAGCGATGCCGAATGCTAATACTACTCCATAAAAAGCACCATGTTCTTTTACAAAAGATTCTAGCTTAGCTTTAGTGTCTTCTCTATTAGTAACATCAAAGATTAATTTTTTCAGATTGGTATTTAATTCACTGAGAAGTTTAGCGCTTTCATTAAGAGCATCTGATTCTTTGCTTCCATGCAAGCAAACATCAAAGCCGGCACGTGTAAGTTCGAGGGCAATTGCCCTACCTATTCCTCTCGATGATCCAGCTACTAGTACGGTTTTCACTTTATTAAATTTCTATTACGTTAAAAGATGCCCTAGCATACTCAATATCTGTCTCTGAATCCTTTATGTATCCTGAAACTTCTGTTACGGTAGTAAGCACCATTCTGAAGCTAGCGTATATCAAAAGTGGGCGCTCTAATCCAATACTTGGAACATTCTTTTTTAATTTATTTATCTTAATTATGGCACCGAACTTCCTAAGTCCCTGATCTTCAAGTTTTAGCTTAATAATCCTACCAATTGCCCCAGCTTGTGCAATATATTCTATGGCCGAACTAGTATTTAACTCGCCTCCTATCTGCATTGAAATGGGTTTATTGCCCCTCGCCTTACAAAGAATCTCTCCACTTTTACCATAAAACAAAACCCTATCTATTACCCTTAATTCTTCTCCGTGAGGTAAGACATTAAGACACTCCTCAAAAAAATTTCTTCCTATTTCTTCTTCCATCCTTCCCGTCTTCCTGTTGGTATATTAAATTCCAAAAGCCAAACACGCATTACTACCACCGAATGCAAATGAAGTGCTCAAAATTGCATCTCCCTTACTAAACTGAATCTTATCGCCTATTTTTGTAAAGTTAAGTTCTGGGATAGTTAAATCAGTTTCATTGTCCCAGAGGTGAGCAGGAATTATCTTTTCCACTCCTGATTGATCAAGAGTTAAAAAGCAAAATAAGGCTTCTATCGCTCCGGCAGCTCCTAGAAGGTGCCCAGTAAAAGGCTTTGTTGAGCTGAGTTTAACTTTACTTAGTCCAAGTGAATTAATGGCATTTGCCTCCATGGAATCATTTAGACTAGTGCCAGTTCCATGAAGATTTATATGCTTTATGTTTTCTGTCCTTATGTTAGATTTGTTAATGGCCTCATTTATTGCCTTAACTGCACCTTCTCCATCAGGCTGAGGACTTGAGATATGATAGGCATCACTACTCTCTCCACCACCAAGAAATTTTACTCCTTCAGTCCCCCGAGTCATTATAAATAATGCCCCACCTTCCCCTATGTTTAATCCTCTTCTGTTGGCACTAAAAGGATTGGTAAGAGTAGGACTTAGTACTTCAAGTGATTGAAACCCTCTAAGGGTCATGTTGCACATAGCATCAACTCCACCGACTACTACCGCATCACAAACTTTAAGATCAAGTAAGGCTTTCGCTGAATTAAATGCTTTTGCACTAGAAGAGCAGGCTGTGGAAATTGTGTAAGAAGGTCCAGTGGCTCCGGTTAAGAAGGAAAGAATTTCTGAACCAGCCCCAATTTCTTGTTGAAAAAAATAGTAGTCTTCTGGATATGAGCCCTTTTCTTTTTTTTCTTTAAAAGCAAGTTCTGTTTCAAAAATTCCTGAGGTACTAGAGCCCAAGATAATTCCAACTCTATTTTTACCAAAGGTTTTAATCACCTTATCAATTTCAATTTTAATATCTTCATAGAGTAGGGTAAGAAGTCCAGCAAATCTGGAATTTAGATGTTTGATTTTTTCGGGTAGTTTAGGTAGGTCTCCTTTGTACTTACCTAGGTAGGTTTCTCCCTGTAGGAGGAATTCGCTAGACTTCTCAAGTCCAGAAACGGAATTTACAAATACTTTTGAAAAGTGTTCAATAAGGCCTAAGCCAAGGCAAGAAACACCTGAAGCAGCTATTAATTCATGCCCACTATTATTCATCTTTATAAAAAATACCTTAAGACTTGTAATTAAAAGTAGACTATCTTAGCATGTTAGTTAATGCAAATAGATCATAAAAAAGAAGAAATTTTGTCGCCATTTAAAGATCAAGGTATTTCCTTTTCTTTTATTGGGCAGTCAGTCAATGATCCTCTTAGTTTTTTGCATAAGGATGAGCTTATGCTGGTAGGTGGTAAGGAGTCAGTTAAATGGAAAGAAGAGTATGCAAGAGGAAGGCTTGCGGGAAGGGAGGCATTGAAAGCTTTTTTAGGTGAGGGTGCTGTTGATTTTCCAATCCTTAGAGGAGGCTCAGGAGAGCCAGTTTTCCCAGCGGGTTATTCTGGTTCAATCTCTCATTCCGCAGGTTTTGGTATAGCTGTTGTTTCAAGTGTAAGTTTGTACTCAGGCCTTGGGGTTGATATCGAGAATATTAAGAAGAAAAGACAAGTTGGCATATTTAGAAAAATCGCGACTAGTAAAGAACAGGCATGGATTTTTCAAGATAATGCAGATATTGTGAAAAGAGGAGTTTTGATATTCTCCATTAAGGAATCAATTTATAAAGCAATGTTTCAAGCTTTTAAAGTGAAACTTAAATACATGGACGCAGAGGTGAGTGCGGACATGAAAAGTGGTGAGGCTTCAATTGAAATTTTTAAAGAAGGATTAAGTCAGGTGAGACTAGTTTCGGGATTTAGTTTCTTTGATAAGTTTGTGCTTAGTGGTGTGGGGGTGCTGTGAATAAGACTATCTACTACTTCCCTTTCATTCTTTTTTCCTATTTAATCGTGGCCGTCTTGGGTAAGGTATTCTACGAAAAGAAGGAATTTTTTCCTATCGCGTCCTGGAGTCTTTACACTCAGACGCCAAGCATAGTTACTCGTCCCGCACTACTAATTCTGGACGTTAATGGGGTAAGGCTTTCTAAGCCTATTGATTTATCTCTTGAATGCCATTCCTATGGTTTAACACATTCGCTTCTTAGGGCTAAACTAGATGCGTTCTATCAGGCTTTTCTAAGAGAGGATAAGGTTGCAATGGATAAATTAGGGAATGATTTTAAACTTTTATTAGGTGGTAAGGGTGTTAATAGCTTTCAGCTAGTTCTTGAGACTTACTATCCTTATGAGAAGTTAAGGAAGGCTATAAACCTATCATCAAAGCCTTTAACTGAGGAGCTTAGAATATGATTGTTTATAAGATTCTGTCTAGTTTCTTCGGATCGTTTTTAAGCTTTCCTAATGATGAGGTTTTTGTAGACGAAGAAAAGAAAGGTGAAAATATTCGAGGTTTAGTTAAGACACTTTATGTTTTTAATCTTTTTTATGCATTTAGTTTCTTTAAATCTTTCCATACTTCCTTTATCGAAGCACCGATAGATCCGCTCTGGCCATCGTTTGCGTTACGACTAATGCCGTTTTATCTTGGGAAAATGGTGATAGCTAGCTTTTACTTAATATCATCTCTTCTTGTGTTAACTAATTGGGAGAGATTCGGCTTTAGATTGTTAGCTTGTTTAGGTGCCTTGTGTGCATTTTCTTTGCCTTCGTCCTACGGGAGTATTTATCATGCCGATCATTTATATTTATTTGCTTTATTTGGCATAACTTTTTTTCCTTTTAAGAAGGGTGGAAAGGATCTTTTGATTGCATTTTCTGCTCTGCAAGGATTTATACTTTTTACCTATTCTTTGAGCGGCATGTGGAAGTTTTTGCTAGCTATTTATCAGTTATTGTTCGATTCACGCAGTGCATTTCATCCCTTATCTATGGCTGAGCAGGTGTCTTATGAGATATTAACTTCGGGTGCTACTCCTCCAATATCTAATTTCATTCTTGAGTATCCAGTGATATTTATGCCGGTACTTTTGGGAGGGATCTACGTTGAGATGTTTTCGTTGTATGCTTTTTCTAGGCCTAATTTGCACAGGTTGTGGGGATTTTTATTGATATTGTTGCACATTGGGACGTATCTATTTTTGCAAGTAGGTCCTTGCTCGCCTTTAATAGTCCTTGGATTGTTTTTAGTAAATTCCCCTTTTAGAGAGAATAGTACGTTACGTGTGGCATTGAGGGAGTTGCCGGTTTTGCGTCGAGGCTTTGGTTTAAGACCTTGAAAAAAATATTCCTATTCTGGCTCTCGCTAGCCTCTACCACCTTCTTTATGGCTCTTGAGAGTCCTATTTGTACTTCTGCCATCTCTCGCTTAGAGGATAGCAATATCAATTTGGCGGCATTTGGGGTTGTATTCGCTTTAGCGTTGTTATTTCAGGCGCCAGTATTAAGAATCATGTCTTTACCCTTAATGTTTGTTAAGGATAGGCAGTCTTATTTGAAGTTACGAAATCTTGTTTTAGCAATTTGTGGGATTAATTGTTTCGTGTTTTTTATCGTATTGGTTGAACCTTTTTATAGTGAGGGTTTAGTCAAAATTCTTGGACTTAAGCCTGAATTACAGAGTTCTGTAAGAAAAGGTTTATTGATATGGTCTTTTTTCCCATTTTTAAATGGGTTGAGACGTTTTTATTTGGGTATTTTACTTTGTGCTCATGAGCCAAGGAAGATAGCAATAGGTACCTTTGTTAGGTTGCTATCTTTGACCTTGTGCATTGGTTTGCTTCCAGTTTTTGGTTTTAAAGATGGGGTATTGCTTGGAGTAATAGGTTTTGGTTTTGGGATGTTGGTTGAGCTTTTACTTAGTCGCTTTTTTGCACGCGTGCAAATTGGGAAGTTCTTAGCACTAGAAATCCCTGAGTATTCTGAAGGTCTAACGAATTATAATATCCTAAAGAAATTTTTACCTTTGTCTGTTTCTACGATTGTAGCCATGAGTGGGGGAACAATTCTTTCAGCTTTTACGGCGAGAGGGCAATTGTCTATAGAATCGTTAGCATTAATTCCCGTAATATTTGGGCTTCTAAATCCTTTTACGTGGAGTGCTTTTGCTACTCAAGATACAACTCATGCATTAATATCTAAGGATAAAGAATCATACAAAGAGGTCAAGCGGTTCTCTCTTATGATAGGATTTATCTTGAGCCTGCTTTTGTTGTTTATTGGATTTAGTCCTTTATCAAGCTATTATTATTTAGAGTTCAATCATTTAACTCATAATCTATTTTTGCTTACCCCTTTTCCTACTCTGGTTATTGCTCTTATGCCATTTACTGTCGCGGCTAAGAATTTTTACCGTGGTTTGCTTATATCAAAAGGCCTTACCAATCGTTTGCTAGTAAGCGAATCTTTCGAAATCTTTACATTACTTGTAGTTTCGTATGTTTTAATTTCATTATTTCAAATGCCAGCGATTAATCTTGCCATGACTTCTCTTTGGGTGGCTAGTTTTATTAATTTGTGTTTATTATGGAGGTGGGAGAGAAGATAAATTAATGACATTGAGAAAGTGAATATGATTCAATTAACTGTTTTTGTAACGGGGGCTGTGGTTATGGTGCTTGAGGTAGTAGGCTCGCGTCTTCTCGCTCCTCAGGTCGGTACATCTATTCATGTATGGACAAGTTTGATTGGTGTAATACTCGCTAGCATGAGCGCTGGTTATTGGTATGGGGGGAGGCTCTCGGATCGCTCATGTACTGCTGGCGGATTAGCTAAAATTCTGGCTATAGGCGGTTGCTCTATCTTGATTTGTTTTATTTTAAGTAATCTAGTCCGAGTTTTAATTTTCTTTGTTTCTACGGATCTTAGAATTCAGGCCGTAGTTGGTGCGAGTGTATTATTTGCAATGCCTGCTTTCCTCTTGGGGATCATATCTCCTTACGCTATTCGACTTAGACTAGAAAATTTAGAATCATCTGGAGCTACTGTAGGATCGATGTATGCAATATCTACGGCGGGTAGTATTCTCGGTACTTTCCTGGGTGGTTTCGTTTTGATTTCTCTGTTTGGAAATGGGACCATTTTTTTCGGTATGGCTGGCATTCTTTTTCTGCTAGCTTTTATGAATGCCATGTGGGTTCGAGCCTATCCTGTAGCAGTATTTTCTATTCTTGGATTAGGTTTAGTGGTTTATCTGACAATGAATTGGAAAGTCTCAGAAAGAGCCTTACTAGTTTTTGAAACACCTTATGGTTCTTATCGGGTAGTTGAGAATAAAGATAATAGTGGTAGGCTTATTAGGGCTTTGCAGACATATTGGCATCAAGCACAATCAACGGTCGATGCGCAGGAGCCTGAGCACGTTACATACCCGCCAGCGATTTTCATTAGGGATGCATATAGGGATTTGGGAATTTCTGGGAAGACCTTACTTATTGGGGGTGCACCATTTGTTGTTCCACGTGTGGTGAATTCGGCGGATTCTAGGAATACGTTCGATATAGTGGAAATCGATCTTGATATCCTCCCTGTCGCTAAAGAGTACTTTTTTTTTAAGGAGTCCTCAGCATTCCAGTTTTTCTTTGAAGATGGGCGTACGTTTTTAAATCGAGCGCATTCTCTTAATTTAGCTACTTATGATGTGGCAATTTTAGATGTTTACGGAGCTAGTTTTAATCCTCCTTTTCAGCTTGTAACCAAGGAAGCTTTTAGTGCCATTCGGAGTCTAATGGCTAAAAATGGGTGGCTGATTTCTAATGTGTATAGTGCATGTACCGGGGAAAAAGCTTCAGCGCTTCGGGCTATTTTAAAGACAGTTAAGACAGTATTCCCTAATGTAGCAATATTTCTGGATGATCCAGATCATCCAGAGAATCCACAGAATATATACATGATAGCTTCGGACCGAGAGATTCCAGCAAGGGTTGGGGGTAAGTTAAGAGGAGAGACCGATGGTCCAGGTAGTGAGGTTATCCTTACGGATGATCTGGCACCTATTGATGATTATATGAAAGAGATGCAGATAGGGTATTGAGATAGGGTATTGCTAATTTAATTAATCTTGTGCTTTTCTCATCAAAAAATATTACCTATGACACTTCACATTCACTTTCTTCGTCATGGCCAGACGGCCTTAAGTAAAGATAATCTATTTTGTGGTTCTGGTTCTGATCCTGGTTTAACTGAGGATGGGAAGGAAATGGCTAGGCAGTTTGGTGAGGCTTATAAAGGGGTAGAGTGGAAGGCAATTTATGCTAGTCCATTAAGGAGAACTCATGAGACTGCGGAACCTTTACTTAGTGCGTTAAATGCTAAGTTAGTTATCAGAGAGGGCCTTAAAGAGATTAACTATGGTAAGTGGGAAGGTAAAACTACAGAGGTTGTAGATAGGGAGTTTCATGATGATTATATTAAATGGAAAGCAGATCCAGCTTGGAATGCTCCTACCGGAGGAGAGCCTGCTATAAAAATATCTCAAAGAGCTACTTCGGTGGTAGAGGAAATCGTCACCAAGTTTTCATCTGGAAATGTTCTAGTTGTCTCTCATAAGGCTACCATAAGGATTACAATTTGCAGTCTTCTAGGAATAGATGTAGGACGTTTTAGAGAACGCATCGGCTGTCCTGTTGCTAGCTTAAGTATAGTGGAATTCGCCCAGCGTGGGCCCCTCGTCCATACTATTGCCGACAGAAGTCATCTTAGCCAAAAGCTTAGGATGTTGGAGGGTACTTAGTACCTAGTGAAAGGACTTATTTTAAGAAGCCCTTTTCTTTGCGATCCATTTATAGCTAAATACTAGGTTCTCAGGTCCAGTGGACATGTTTACGTGACTTTCACCGTTAAGATATCGCCCATCCTCGCTAAGAGTGGCCTTACTTGAAATTTTCATATTATCTTTTACAACACTGAATTCTAAACCACTGGCTTTCTGATCCAATTTTTCCCCTTGGCTATCCAAGAACTTACCTGTAAATCGCATTAAGTTTACAGCAATGCTTGCTTCAATATTTCCATCTAATGGAGATTCCACCATTGTGTAACCTGATAGTACGCCATTATCCTTAGGAGAAATAAATAGTATTCCTTGTACGCCAACTTTATTTTCTGCAAATTCATTTTTATCCGTTTCTTGCCATTCCCAAGTGCCTGTTAGGGAATTTATAGAAACAAGGCTGGAAACACTGGAAGTTGATGAAGTATCTGAGTTGCTTGTAGGTATATCATATTCTTCAAGTTTATCACTTTGATTAAGAGCAGATATATTGGACTTTAAGATTTGCTTACTTATTAACTCTTGAACAGAACTTCCTTGCTCGGTATACCAATCTACAGAGGATCCTGTAATGGTTTTACCATTTTCGATTTTTTCATATCCAAGCGTTGCGTACGTATGGCCACTTTCAATCTCTTTTTTATCAGCTTTATAATACAAGCGTGTGACGCCAGCATCTAACAAAGTACGAACTTCACCTTTTTCTGAAATACTATTTTTATTATAGTCAAACCACAATCCTAGATCTTTTATTTCGGAAGAAGTTAAAGATCCATCTTGATTGGCATCAAAAGTGCTTAATACTTCATAGCCATCACGCCAAAGTGATGAACTTTGATTTGTTCCATTGGAAAGTGAAGCGGAAGCTTTTCCTCCAAACGTCCAGTTTCCAATTAATTGCTTAGCGTCTTTAATGTCTCCCTTATGCTCAGGGTCATACACTAAGAGGGGAGCAGTTTCAGAAGCTCTCCATAGATATTTTTTACCATCCACTGAAGGAATTAATGGGAAGTCGGTAAATGTTACGTCTTCGCTAAGTTTTTTCTGTCCATCCCATAGAAGAGAAATCGGGGATGCGCGCCAGAATAAGGATCCAGAATCGCATAGCTGTGCCTCTGGTGATCTAGGAACTTGATTGCAGTTTTCATCAAGATATAGGTCTCCAGTAGTCGCGTATGTTAGGTTAAAGTTGGTTTCGTAAGTAATATTTTCTGCAAGAAAAGGCCCCCTTGGATAGCTTAGTTCGTTACTGCTACCTTGTGTTGTGCCAAGAAAATATGTAGCAATACAATCATCGTAGTGAATTTGCGTGTGCCAATCCACCCCATATAGTCTAGCTTGGCTTACGTACCAAGGATTGCCGGTACCATCTCTTATGGAATCCATGAATTGATCACACATTCTTTCGGCAGTATTCATGATGTCTCTTAAGCAAGTTAGCCTGCTGGACATATGGGCTAAATGTACGAATTGCCCTTTCTTATTCTTATAGTCATCTGAAATGCCGTTACAGCTAGCACAACCACCGTAGTTAATGTCTATCTTGTAGTTTAAGCAATTTGGGGTTGGCCTTGGGGTTCTTGTCCGAGTTGGGGTTCTGGTCGCCGTTCTCGTAGCTGTCCTCGTCGCAGTCCTAGTTTGGGTTCTGGTCGCCGTTCTCGTGGCAGTTCTTGTTGCGGTAGCAGTCCTCGTAGCAGTCCTCGTAGCTGTCCTAGTAGGAGTAAGCGCTTCGTCATCTGAATCTGGACCTTCAGGGTTTGACTGATCGTCTGCTTGATCTGCCTGAATAAATGGTAAGCTAATAAATAAACAAAGAGAGAACAACCCCAGTATTCTAAGTGTTCGCATGTCTTTCAGATTTTAACGATCTTGTACTATTAGGCCTCCATTATATATTATTTATGACTTTTGTAAAGAGTTTTTGCACTCAATATTTGATTAATTTCGTACCTCTATCTTGCTATCTTATTGTTAGGTTCGCAGGTTGACTAAAAATCTCTCTGCCATGACTGTTAAAAACTCGAACTCGATATTGCCCTGCTTTAAGAATTGATGCCCTAACGGCAAAGGAAGCCCTGGTAGCTTGAGAGATGTTAGCCCAAGAAGCATTCGCATTCTTTCTGTATTGCCATTGGTATTCAGGACTTGTTCCTGTTGCCCTTACGGAGAATGTTACGTTGGTATTCACATTAGACGACTTGTTTACGGGGTTTGTTGTAATTCTCAGGGGTTGAATAGCTGTAACTAAGGCACCAGAGCTAGTTGTGTCCCCTAGTAGGTTTGAGATTTTTACTCTATAGCCATTTCCGGAATGTCCAGAAAGAGTTGTGAAGCTGTATGTGCTAGATGTATGGTTAGCAATATTTACCCAAGTGTTAGTTCCCTTTCTTTTTAGTTGCCACTGGTAACGTAACTCTGGTCCTGAAGCAGTAACCCTGAATATCGCTTCTGATCCAAGATCACTAACGATAGGTCTTGGCTGTTCGGTAATAATTGGAGGAGTATTTCTGATTGTAAAATTTACAGTTTCTGATTTTAAATTGCCTTTCGCATCGAATGCTTGAATTGTAAAAACATGACTTCCATTAGAATACTGATATGTATCAATTGTATGAGAATAATTGGTATCTCTGATTTCTTTTACAAGGCGACCATCTATGAGAAATCTAACTTTATCTATAGTGAGATTATCTAGAACGTTAGCAATTAGGCTTAGTTGCCCTGAGGCTTGTTGTCCAGGGCTTGGAGAAAGAGGAGTTACTTCTGGTAGAAGCGTATCGGTAATATTTGAATTAATCCATGCGATATATTTAGTAATTCTAGTGTATACACCGGAAAAGTTAGGGTTTGCGCATCCTTCACCGAATGAGGTTAGGCCTGCAAAAAAGTATCTCGGATAAAGTCCACCAGAACTTATCATTAATGGCCCTCCACTATCTCCCTGGCAGGCATCTCTACCTATGGCCGAAGCGCATAACATGTTCTCGTTAACTCGTAGTCCTGAAGGTGACTGAAGATATTGACTCTCGCAAGTAGCCTGGTTCACTGCATTTACATTAATTTTTTGTAAGATTCTTGTTCCACTTCCAAATTGAGTCGCCCCCCAGCCCACTGTTGTGAGAAAGCTTCCGGTCGTAATTCCAGAGGCGACATCGGTATCTGGTAGGTAAAGCGGAGAGAATGATGATGGTGATTCTAACTTCAACAATGCGATATCGTTATTAAAGTTATTTGGGTTATAACTTGGATGTACTATCTTTTGAGTAATTCTTCTGATGTCTCCATTGCTTATAGTTTGATCAACTTCCCCAATTTTGACAGTCATGTCAGTACTGTAAGTTCCAGGATCGTCTACCACGCAATGTGCAGCCGTAATTATCCAGCTAGGGGCTATTAAGCTACTACCGCATGAAGACCTTCCAATGAATTGTCTTGAGGCGGAATTATAAAGGTCCTTTATGAGAATACCAGCCCAAGGAAACTCTCCATTTTGGGCATCAGAGCCTCCAATAATTCTACTCTGAGGAGGATTGGCTGCCAAGGCAACATCTGAAGGGCTTAGGTAATTGAATATTGTTAAAGCTGAAAACGCGAATCTTAGTAATGAACGTGAATTTGTCATACCTTCCTTAAAACCTAATTATCTAAGGCTCTAGTCTGGAAAGTCCTTTTCCTGCGTCACTCCTTCTTTAAGTCTCTATAATATATGAGGTCATTATTTGAATATTTTATCAAGGATATCGGAAGCTTTGTTTACGGCCTCGTTTGCAATCGCACCGGTTGATTTAAGAGCCGTAGTTTCTAGCTTATCCCAAGAATCTTTAAAGCTGTCCCATTTTTGTTTGGTTTCTAAGGCAGCCGCACCTTGCTTCCCCCAATTTAGAGGGTTTAGCATGCTTAAATTCTTTGTATCTTGATATTCGTCGTACGCTTTAGTAAAGGCAGAAAACTTCTGATTTGCATCTTTTAAGTCCCTATGAAGGGGCTTCAGAGCATTGGGAACATTCTTGGGATCTATCATGTTCGAAGCCGCTTGAAGTGTTTGACTTAGTTCGGTAATTGTTTTTAAGGTTCCAGGGGCTTCTTTTTCTAGATTGGTAACTGCTTTGTCTAGTTCTTTTACCGATGCACCGCCTTTTAGTACGAGCTCTCCAACTTCCACAGCTGTGGCAACTGCCTTTCCTGGATTTTTAACCCCACCAAGCGTTTTTTCCGCTTGTCTAGCTGTTTCAAGACCCTTATCGATCAGCTTATCTAGTGGACTTTGTTGCATTTGCGCCATAAAACCTACCTTTACATTGCAGTGTCATGTAAAAGATTATGCTATTCTTTAAATTTTAGTGATTTAGCAATTGTCCTAGAATGACGATACTAACAGAGGTGGCCTAGGGTATGTTACAAACGATTGAAATTTAGTTGGATTTAGACTTTCTATGCAAGATAAAAATATTATTTCAAAGTCGCTACTAGCTCTAGTACCTGTTTGTGCAATTCTTCTTTTAATGGCAAGCCCTGGGATGTATTCACCGGAACCTCAAACTTCTCAAACTCCGGACGAGAGTCCTATGCCGGATGATACTCAAGTGCCACCAGTGGTAGAAGAGCCTGTTGTGGAGATGCCTATAGATGAGCCGCCGCCTGTTGAGGTTGCACCTGGTACTGAAGAGAATGATCCGAACTTAACACCTAAAGAAAATTGTTTGATTCATAGAAACGATGCTTACGAGAGATGTCTTACGGATGTAGAGACGCTTCCACCTCCTTCGACACTTGATGAGCTTAGTTGTAAAATGAGCTATGACCAGGCAACAGCATCGTGTGAATGCGAAGAGCCTGTATCGGAGAATTCTGCTTTTCTATGTAGAGATCGTTGTACGCGAGAGTATGCAGATTGTACTATATTAGCATCTTACGATAATACTAGATGTAAGATGGAACCACATACAGTTCAAAGTTGTATTAACAGAATGGATCAATATTTAGCTCGGTGTATGGATGCGTATCGGTTGTGTATGGCCCCACCGCCACCACCTCAGCCCCCATTGGTTGCAATAGTGGGTCCTACGCCTTCTTATCATCCACCTAGTTAGAATATTTCTAAGGACCTAGAAGCATAAATATTATTTTTATGTCTATGGCTTTTCTCCTACCTGCTGTCGCCACATAGCATAATATAAGCCTTTCTCCGCGACTAAGTCTTCATGGCGGCCTGATTCTACTATCTTCCCCCTTTCTAGAACAAATATAGTATCAGCGTGCATAATGGTTGATAATCTGTGGGCGATTAGTATGGTGATGTGTTTTTGTTGTTTAGAGATGTCTCTAATAGTTATGCTAATTTCTTGTTCTGTTAAAGAATCAAGGGCCGAAGTTGCCTCATCAAAGACGAGTAAATTGGGATTTCTTAGAAGTGCTCTTGCGATTGATAGTCTTTGTTTTTCTCCTCCAGATATCTTTATTCCACCTTCACCGATATGAGTATTTATGCCTTTATCTGCTCTTTCAAGTAGGCTAATGCATGATGCTTTTTTTATGACCTCTAAGCATTCTTCATCGCTGGCCTTGGGGTTTACAAAAAGTAAGTTGTCCTTAATGGTTCCTGCAAATAGTTGGGTGTCCTGAGTTACAAATCCTATTTGTTCTCTTAGTGAATCTAGATCAATATCTCTAAATGACTTTTGGTTGTATAGAATGTCGCCTTTTACTGGCCTGTAAAGTCCTACAAGTAATTTAACAAGAGTAGTTTTTCCTGAGCCTGAGGGACCAACGAATGCAATAGTTTCTCCTTTTTTTACATTAAAAGAAATATCTGAAGTCGCAGGCCTTGAGCTTTCGTTGTAAGAAAAAGTTGTGTTTTTGAATTCAAGTTCCTCAAGGCTACCAATTTGGACAGGGTTCTTTGCTTTTTCTTCTATAGGAGTATTTAAAATCTCTTGAAAGTTATTAAGTGAAACTTCTGTTTCTCTGTAAAGTCCAATAATGTTTCCGAGTTCCTGAAGTGGTCCAAAGATGTAGAAAGAATAAATATAGAGCGAGAAGAACTGCCCAAATGTAATTTCTTGAACAAAGATTAAATACAACATTAGGAACAATATACTTGTTCTAATAAAATTAATAATAGTTCCTTGTATGAAGCTAAGGCTTCTTACGTACTTAACTTTTTTAAGTTCTAGCTCAAGAATTTTATCAGTTACAGAATTAAGCCTCTGAATTTCTTGTTCGGCGAGGCCTAAGCTTTTTACCAGTTCAATGTTTCTAAGAGATTCTGTTGTTGATCCAGCAAGAGATGTTGTTTCTTTTACAATTCTTTGTTGCACAACTTTAATTTTTTTACTTAAATACATGCTAACTCCTCCTATGAGGGGCACGGAAAGCATGTAAATGGGAGCAATTAGCCAGTGAACAGTAGATGCGTAAACTGCGATAAAAACAAATGCTACAAGAGTAGTAAAAAGTATATTAACAAAAGCAGAAATAAGCTTTTCAACATCTGCTCTTACTTTTGTTAGTCTACTTAGTGTTTGCCCGCTCTGTTGATCTTCGAATACGGAGTAGGGTAGTTCGAGAGAGTGAGCTAGGCCATCGTTATAAATTTGCGCGCCGATTTTTTGCGTTATGACGTTTATATAATAATCTTGGAAATTCTTCGCTACTCTTGAAACAAAAGCCACTCCAATAACAGCTCCGAGAAGTTTAAGAATCCCTTTTAAGAATTCATCAAAGGTGTATTCTTGATATTTAGTCGCATAGTCATCGATCACATGTTTAAAGACATACGGATCGAGGAGAGAGAAGATCTGATTAATCGCTGCAAGGCTAAGGGCCAGGAAAATTAATTTAAGATGTTTTTTTAGGTAAATGGCAAGAGTTTTCATGGGGGACTAAATAGACTTAAGTAGCCCCTTTAGCAACTTTTTACCCCTCCCTACCTAACCCCTTTGCTCCTTGGAAATGTTTATTCCAGAGTAAACTTTTCTTTGTAATTTCATTTGCGTAGTTTTGAACTGATCCAGGTATTCTGCCCCTTCTTGAGAGGATGTTGTTTAATTTTGTTGGTCCCATGTTGTAGGCTGCGAGGGTGAGTTTTTTATCCCCGCGGTAAGCAAGTAGCATTTCTTTTAAGTAGTGAATGCCAAGTCTAATGTTTGTTTTTGTGTCTGATAATCTTGGTTGAGATTTTCTACCGTGTACTTTTTCAGCGATTGCTTTAGCGGTACTAGGCATTAGCTGCATAAGTCCAGCAGCCCCGACGTTAGATCTAGCTTTATTAGAGAATCTACTTTCGACTGAGATTATAGATGCTATAAATAATGGATCTATTTCTTCTTCTTCACTAACCTGAACAATGTCTTTTGCTAGTTTTCCTGAGTCGACAGCTTCGGGGAGATAGACTGCAATAACTCCTGAAATAAATTGAATTAGTCCTTCATGAGGATCAATTTTTGCTCCTTCTACTTTTACCCTGAGTATTTCTTCTTTAAACTCTAGGGTTTCTGTTACCACAGAGCTTTCAGAAATTGGACTTGAAAATTCTTCAATTGATACAGAGTTTATAGGTGTAAGAGGGGGCTCAGGTGGTTCTGTTGTTAAATATTCTCCGTAAAGATAGAGACAGCTTAAACTGAGGATAGCAAACTTACTTAAAAGAATAGAAAGCGAGCTAAAGGTTTTAAATAGAGAGCTAAAAGAATAAAAACTAGATTTTGAAATTTTTAGTAAATGCTTATCAAGGGGAGACAATAACTCTCCCTTAAGCT
>JBILFC010000078.1:0-10886 GCA_044351785.1 Bdellovibrionota bacterium | reverse complement strand
GCTGCCCTAATCGAAGGAGAGTCCTTTTTTTCTCTAATAATTTTAGTTTTATCGGGGTTTCGCTTAGGTCTAAACGGTATAATTCGAAGCGGATAGCAGCAGAACCTAGGTCTATGAGGGCGAAGTGTCTGAAATTACAAGTGTTTTGCTTCATTCTTCAGAATAATATATAGAAGCTCCCTAATATTAAGGGCCTATAATCCCCAATATATTTTGGATCGAATTTAACTCTAGTATAAGAGGAAAATTCGAATTAATACAGATCAATTTATTAAAATTACTTGAGAGAAATATCATGAGAGATATTATAAAACTTGTTTCTACTGCAGACACTGGGCACTTCTATACAACTACGAAGAACAAAAGAAAGAAGCCTGAAAAGATGGAAGTTAAGAAGTACGATCCTAAGGCTAGAAAACATGTGATTTATAAGGAAGGGAAAGTTTAGTCTTTTCTTTTATCCTGTTGCCATACGGCATTCTGTCTTATGGCTGATTAGCAAAGTAATATTCTATATAAAGTTTTATGGGCTCAGCTATGGCAAGTAAAAAAGAACCGATTTCTATTAGACAAGACAGATTAGATCTAGATGAAATCAAAACACTCTTAGAAACTTTGGAGAAGCACGAGGTTACTGAATTTAAGTTAGAACGTGAAGACGAGAAGCTATGGCTTAAGAGGGGTACTGATAATAGTGCGAATAATGCACAAGCTAATCAGGGTCCTTACCCACAGTATCCATATCCGCCTATGTTTCAGGCACCTGCTTATGCGCCTCAGCAGAATGTATCTCCAGCGGTAGCTCCTCAGTCGGTAGGTGGTGCCCCTAATATAAGTGTCGTTCCTAGTTCTCCTTTAGATAGTAAGTCTTATAAGGAAGTACGCTCACCGATGGTGGGTACGTTCTATAGACGACCTGCAGTTGATGCAGAGGCATATGTAAACGTAGGTGATTCTGTAAAGAAGGGCGATGTCTTATGTATCGTTGAAGCAATGAAGCTTATGAACGAAATTGAAAGCGAAGTTAGTGGAAAGATCGTTGAAATTTGTTTAGAAGATGGTCAAATGGTTGAGTACGGTGAAGTAATCTTTAAAATTGAACAGAAGTAAAATTCACTCAGTCAGATACTTATAATTTTTATACTAGAGTAGCTTATGCCAACGATTGCCCCTCCATTTAAGAAAGTATTAATCGCGAACAGAGGTGAGATTGCTGTAAGAGTCATTCGAGCTTGTCATGAGCTTGGAGTTAAAACTGTTGCAGTCCACTCTGTTGCTGACGCTGATGCGCTTCATGTAAAACTAGCACATGAGAGTGTTTGTATCGGGCCGGCTAGTCCCACAGAATCATATCTTAATATCTCATCCATAATTTCTGCGGCAGTGGCAACCGGAGCCGAAGCAATTCATCCTGGATATGGATTTTTGAGCGAAAATGCGAATTTCGCTGAAATATGCGGTCAATGTGGAATTACATTTATTGGCCCAAAAGTGCGACATATGCGTTTAATGGGTGACAAGGCGGTTGCTAGAAAGTTAGCAATGAAACATGAAGTTCCAGTAGTCCCAGGTAGTGCGGCAGCTGGTACGAGTTCAGAGGAGGCATTAAAGGAAGCCGAGGCAATTGGATTCCCAGTTTTAATTAAAGCAGTTGCTGGTGGTGGTGGAAGAGGGATGAAAATAGTTCATAGTGCTGATGAATTTGTAAGATTATTTGATCAAGCAAGTAGAGAAGTAGAGGCTGCTTTTGGAGATCCTAGCCTATATATAGAGAAGTTTATTCCTACTGTAAGACATGTCGAAGTTCAAATAATAGGTGATTGTTTTCAGAACGTGATTCACTTAGGAGAGCGTGATTGTTCTACTCAAAGAAGATATCAGAAATTGGTAGAAGAAAGTCCAGCTCCATGTTTATCTCAGAAGACGAGAGAAGCAATGCACGCATCTGCAGTTAATCTAGGTAAAGCAATTGGATATACAAGCTGTGGAACCTTAGAATATTTAGTAGATCCAGTTACTGAGGCATTTTATTTCATAGAAATGAACACTCGTTTGCAGGTTGAGCATCCAGTAACAGAGTTTGTAACTTCAATGGATATTGTAAAGGAGCAGATTTGGGTTGCTGCCGGTAGAGAACTTTCTCTTAAGCAGGAGGAGGTTAAGTTTTCAGGGCATGCCATAGAGGTGCGAGTGAATGCCGAGGATCCTTATACTTTTATGCCATCGCCTGGACTAGTCGATGGTTATCATCCTCCTGGAGGCTTGGGAGTAAGAGTTGATTCCGCTATTTATGATAGGTATAAAATCCCTCCTTTTTATGATTCTTTGATCGCAAAAATTATAGTTCGTGGGAATAATCGTGATGAAGCTATTCAGAAGATGCTTGTTGCTCTTAGCGAATGTATAATTGGTGGAGTGACTACCAATATGCCTTTGCTGAGGAAAATTTTATCTAATGATGAATTTATCGCAGGAAGAGTGCATACTAAACTTATTGAGTGTATGTTTGAAGAGGAGAAGAAAAAAAGCGTAGAGTTATTGGTTGCAAATTCTAGTAACTAGAGTTTACAATTTTTCTTTAATGCACTTAAATTAAAAGGATTTGAGGTTGAGGCACTTTAATAAATTTTATTTTTTGCTTTTCTTAAGCCTCATATTATTCTGTTTTGATTGTTGGGCTGAAAATACTCAATCAAACGTAAGTGGTTCACCTATCATATATTTCCCCGAAGTAACAAAAGATTTTGGAAATGTAACTTCAGGGGCTACCCTAGAGCATGATTTTATTGTCGAAAATGCAGGGTCCGCAGACTTAATTATACGGTCTTTTAATCCATCATGCGGTTGTACTTCCGCAGTTTTAAATGATCCAATAATAAAGCCTAAGTTAAAAAGCTCTGTTCGAGTAACATTTAATACAGCAGGGTTTAATGGGTTAAAAGAAAAGACTATTCGTATTTATTCAAATGACCCTAGTAAGTCATCGATGGTTATTTCGGTAAAGGCAAATATTTTGAAGGATATTGAAGTTTCGCCTGAAAGACTAGATTTAGGTCTAATAAATCAGAGAGAAGGATTTAATAAACAGCTACAAATTAGTAAGTCATTAAAGGTCGCTCCTTTTACTATTACTGAGGTGGTGTCTAAATTGCCATTCATTGGTACTGAGTATGTGAAAAATGGTGCCGATGGGTATGTTCTTAAACTTTTTACCGAAGGGTTAATTCCTTTAGGGAAACATAAAACAAGATTGATAATAAAAACGGATAGCGCAACGTCTCCTCAGATTATCGTTCCCATTAGTTTCTTTGTGCAAGGCGAAATCATCGCTGTACCAAAGGCAATAAATTTCGGATTGTTGAAAAGATCTGTCAGCCCTAGTGATTCGATGATGAAAATTGTGCGTTTAAATAAATCTTCGGAGTCAGTAGCGACAAAGGTTATGTCAGTAGAGAAATCTAGCCGTGGAGTTGATGTGGATCTAGCAGAAGATGCGGAAGGTCAGTACGTTAGGATTAGTGTTAATTCCTTAGCCAGTGGGGTTGTCCGTGGAGTTTTAAGACTGCAAACTGACAGTAAAGTAGAAGATGGGAAGTTAATTGAAATACCTTATTTTGCTCTAGTGGAGGCAGATTGATGCCAGCAATAAGTTCCAGATTATTTTTTTATTTTTTATTTTTTATTTTTTCTCTAAATGTTTTTGCTGAATCAAGCACACCGGAAGAGCTACAGAAGGTAAGCACTTTATGCGAATCAATTAGTAGTTCAGATCCAAAGATCTTGGCATCTAAAACTCCGGATGAAATTAGAGAGGCTAAAGTTTATCTTGTAGAGGTGGCAATCGAAACCAAGGAGTTGCGGCCTAGTTGTTTTAGACTATTAAGCGAAGACATCATTTCAGAATTGGGTTTTAGTGATAAATTATCTCTTTTATTCTTAGGAGAACTATCTTCTCGGATATACATATTCATAGGTATCATTATGCTTTTCTTAGTAATGTTACTTATTGGGTTTTTCTATTTCTACGGGCCAGATCGATCTGATGAGACTTTAGGTAAGAAATCTAAAAAATATGGACCGGGTAAAATTGACTTACAATCAGGTGTTGATGAATACACTAGTTTATTAGAGTTTTTTAGCTTGGATGAGACTGCTAGTGAATCTGAAATAAAGAAAGCGTATAGAGAAATGGCTAGAACTCATCATCCCGATACTTCGGAGTCTACGACTAGAGAAGAGTTTGAACTTATTCAAACAAATTATGATAAACTAATGAAGTTAAGAAAGGGTTGGTTTGGGCTAGCTAGGTAGTTCTAAGATTCATTCTCTATTTCTCCCAGTAACCAGTCTCCCGCTAGAACTTTTGGTTTTTCTATTATTTTGTATTGCAGAGAGTTCTTCTCGGATTCTAGCAGATTCAATACGTGATCTTTAGTATCAATTAAGCTCAGTATTGCAACTTCTGCTTTGTCGCTATCTATTGTCCTTAGTTCTCCAATTCCCTCATAAGATTCTAATAGAAACTTAATTAAAACTATCTTTTCTGGGGGTAATTCTAGATAGATTGGGTAGAAGAGGTCTTCCATTTGTGGTTTAAAGAAGTTAATAATCTAGGCAAATTATATAGCGATTATATGAGATAGTCTAGTTAGTTGGTGTTCATTTAACCTTAAGGAAATATGTTAGAGTTTTTTAGAAATAATAGAAGAGGTGTGGTTGGTCTATTCGTAGTGGGTATGTGTGTATTCTTAATGTTGCCTTTCGGGCTTGATTATTTTCAGCGAAAACCAGGCGCTGATATCGTTGTTTCGGTTGGAGACAAAAAGATTACCGAAAGAGAGTATTATACCGAAGTTGAGAGGGTAAAGTCTATATTTAAAAGGCAGTTTGGTGCTCAGTATGAGCAGTTTGAAAAGATGATTAACGTCAAGCAGAAAGTGCTTGATGAAATGGTGGATAAGGCATTGTTAGATGTATTTTTTTCTAAGTTTGGCTTTGTTGCATCTAGTTCTCAGATAGAAGCTTTTGCTCGCTCCCTACCTGCTTTTTCCGGAGGAGTTGATAGAATTAAATTTCAGTCTTTCTTAAAGTCGCAAGGAATAACAGAATCCGAATTTGAGAAAACCGTGAAGGAAAAGTTGGCAGAAGACCAACTAAGTAGTTTATTAGGATCTGCGGCCTTGTACGGAAAAGAGGAGAGAGAAGCTAGATTTAAACGTAAGGAAGCTAAGTTGGGTTTATTTTACTCGAAGGTCACTCCACAAGAAAATAATATTAAGATCGAAACATCGAAGGTTGAAGAGTATTACCAGGCTAATAAATCAAGGTATATGACGGATAGGAAGGTTTTACCTTTAGTCGTAAGGTTCTCCCCAGAGCGTTATGTAGCCTCTGTTAAGGTGGAGGAGGAAGAAATAGCTGAATTATATAAGTCTTCTCAGGCCAAATTTTCAATTCCAAGGAAAGTTAAATATGAAACATTGAGTTTTTTAACATCTAAGAGTGCGCTCGCAGAGATGATAGAGGGATCGAAACCTGATGAAGCGAAGGATGAAAAGGTTAAGGTTCTAGCTGAGGAGCTTAAAAAGAATCTAGATTTGACTCCTGAGAAGTTTAAGGAATTAGGTCAAGAAAAAGGCGCAATCTATAAGATTGAAAAGGATCTAGCTTCCGTAAGTGATTTAAGTGTGGATATTAAAAATGTAATTCAAGGCCTAAAAGTAAATGAGGTTAGTAGCGTTTTCAAAGTTGGAGAAGAAGTTAGTTTAATTAGAATCGTGGAGGAAGTACCATCTTCCGTGAGGCCTTATGAGGAGGTTAAGGAAGAACTAAAAAGGGAAATTATTAGTTCTTTAACACCTGAATATGCAAAAGTTGCAAGTGAGAATTTCTTAAGATCTGTTGAAGATAAAGCATTTCAGGAAAGGGAAGCTACAGTGAGAAAGCTTTCTGAAGAGCAATCATTGATTTTAGAAGAGTCAAGTGAGGGAGTTAGTAATATTTCGGATATTGATCTTCCTAGTTTAAAGCAAATAATTGATGCTTCGAAGGGGTATTCTTCTGTAGTGCCATCTAAAAATGGATCTTCTTATGTTTTTATCTATGTTAAAGATGTCGTTGAGCCAAAGGAAAGAGATTATCAATCAGTTAAGCCTGATATAGAAATGCAATTAAAAGCGGAAGAAACATTAAAGCAATCAAAGGAAAGAGCTAGTTCCCTACTCGCCTCATTCAAGGATTTACAAGGTGGTGCACCGGTTAAAGCGGGAGCTTTAAGAGCGGAGCTTGGTAAGTTAAAGTTAAAAATTGAAGAAGTTGCTCCTGCAAAGAGGGAAGCATTGGCCATTAATTTTATTGATGATCCTAAGGTGAAATCTCAAGTAATTTCTGAGGTAGAAGCTAATGGCTATTACAAGGAGCCATATTCATCTTATACTGGGGATGTGTACTTGATTGGTTTAACTGGAGTAGAGGTTCCTAATAATGAGGATGTTAGTAAGGAGATGGAGAGCTTTCTCGCGAAAGAACAGAAAGCTGTTTCTTCGAGTATCCTAAGTCAGTTAATAAACAATCTAAAGTCTGAAATTAAGCCTGTAGTAGCAGATAGCGCTGGACTGTAAATTTGTGCAGAAGAATTTGAATGAGTTTAAGGTTCGGGACAAGGGGTTATGGTATTATAAGGAGAGGGAACTTTTAATTAGGCATTTTTTTAATCCCTCGCCAGCTCAGCTTGAGAGTCTTATTGCCAATATATTGTCCTTCCTGAATTCGCAAACTCGTGGTGGCTTAATTCAGCAAGTAGCTGGAGATTTAGATTCTAAGGGCTCTCTTGTTAAGCTGGAATTAAGTATTCCTGGAATTAAAGATAATGAAAGTATTGAAGCTAATGTAGGAATTGATACTAAATTTAATTCATATGAACAGATACGTTTATGTAATCATCTAATTCAAATCTCAGACACTACACTTTTTGAAGGTTTAGGTCTTTTCCAAGTTGTTAGGCAATTAGGCTTTAAATTTAATGCAATACATGTTTCAATGAAGTTTTACTCCTCTAAAAGTAAAATTAGTAAATGGTTTAGAGTGCCTAAGGAAGAGGGGAGGATTCTTTTTATAATAGATCGTGGTTCGCTTACCACCACGATTAGTATCGGATCTTCTATAGAAGATGCGCATCGGATATTTATACTTAATTTTATGAAATTAATACTAAGTATTATTTCTGTTCCTTTATCTAATTTAGAAGAGTTATTAGATTCTTCTAAGCCTATTCAAACAGTTTAAGTTCTCCAATTGACCAGTCAAAGGAGGAATCCCCTTTTTCAAGTTTGATTTCTAATTCTTTGAAAGTATATTGTTGATTGAATGTTAGGTCGATTTCGTTTTGCGGACCAAAATAGGGAAGACCTTTTGGAGTTGTTCTGATAGGCCCAAGCCAGTCTTTGAATGAAACAATGGCTTTGCCATCCAGGATTATACTAAAACCTCTAGGGAAGTCAGTTGGAGATTTTTCGATGATTAATTCTAATTCACTAAATTGCATCTCCTGATTGCAAATAATTTTGAAAGAATCTCCTATTTGTTGTGGGCGCTTAGTCGCCCATCTCGTGTTGTTATTATTGTCAATTGCTAGATGGGCATTTGTTGAATCGGCTGAGGCTGTAGCGGCGCAAGAATTTTGTAGGGTAATAGGAATATGAGGATTTCCAATATTAGCCTCTTTTAGTCCTTTATATGCCTCGAGTAGATAATTTGAAGGGGTGAAATTCAGAGGTAAGGTATAGCCTGTTTCTATCGCAAATACGTCTGGCATTTTGGGTATGCCCTTTATTAGTATTAGTAATGCTAAACTGAACGTAAGTGTATATGCTGAAAATGTTTTGTTTATCTGCATAGGTTTTAATAGGTATAAAATAATACCTATTGGTATCAAGCCGGGTAAGGGTATGTAAGCAAGTCCTGGTATAGTCCTAGTGATGGGTAGGTCAAAATAGTTGGTTAGGGACGTGCTACTAAGTATGCTTAGAAAAATACAGAATACACCTCCGCCTATCAGGGGGATTTTATTAAGGTTAACTCTTGAGAATAAAGACGCTAATATTCCAATGGCAGTTAATAGGAATAGTCTATTTATGACATTGGTTCTATCTGAAGTATATTGAGCAAAATCTAAAGTGAAGGGAAGATTGTCTATACCTATGTCTGTAGACCCAGCATGTGTCATTGGTGAGAGGGGTGTTAGATTCGAATTTCGTGGATAATCAAAGATGGGCTTTTGTTCATAGGTTCCTATCAGGGCAAATATTCCGAGTAAAAGCAGGAGAATGTATGTAACGATAGATTTTGAATGAATCTCTTTTGCCAGAATAATAAAGAATATAATTAGAGATAAGGGCTTGGAAATGACGATTGCGGTAAGAAAGCCAATAACGCTTATTATTCTTCTATTTAAGTTAGGATTAGCTTGATAAAAACTATGACTAACTAAAGTCAGTAATATGGCGTTACAGGGTCCGATTATAAGTAAAGAAGGATCTAAAAGGTATAATAATAAAGTATTAAGGAGGCAAAATAGCAGCAGTTCTATCTTGCTTTCATTCTTATAGTTAATAGAGAGTAGGAGGAGGGTGAAAATTAAAACTTTTGATGTAACAATTACTTGATATTCTTCTAAAGTCCCTGCACTGAGCGTTTTAACGAGCATACTCGCGAGCCAACTAATTGGATCCACGTTCGAGATGAGAGCAAGGTTTAGTGATTTATGAAAAAGATAAAATTCTTTCATTATTGTTCGATATTAATTAGCTTTATTTAATATCACGCAATGCTGAGGATGTATAAGGGCTAAACTTTCTACTCGACATTCTGACCTAAGTATTAGAGAATAGAGATAGAAAAACTAATAAATTCATGAGTGATATGTTTGTAAAAGCTCTCTTATCTGTCTTAATGCTTATTATGGCTTCTTGTTCTTCCACTTCAGAGCCCTTTGTGGATCCTGATTTAGTTTCCCCTGCGCCGATAAGTGAGATTCAGGAGCGGTTTCTTGGGTCTTCTGATGCCGCTTTTATGCTTATTAAGGATGTTTTAGAGGGTGAAGGATTTCGGGTTCCTAGTGATGTTAGTTATACCGAAGGCTTTGAAACAAGTTCAGTTTCTGTTCAGGATAAATTATGTAATTCTACCTACTCCGGAGATACTCCCTTGTCATGTAGAGTTAGATTTTTCGTGAAAATTCGTTCTGAGTCAGATAGTTCCGCAGGAACTGTATCAAGGATTGTCATTAGATATAAGGAAACTTGCTTAGATCAGGAGCATATTAATGTTTCTTGCAAGGACTCTAACGGTGAGAAGTTGCTTTTTAAAGTGCATAGAAGTTTGTCTTCAAGACTTTAATTCTGTATTTAAATATTCTAGAAGATTAGGATTATTAAATATAAATCCAGCTTGTTGTAGTTTATTGGGCATTATCCTAGCGCTAGATAGGAGTAATGATTCTGCCATCTCACCTAAAATAATCTTCAATATAAAACTAGGAGCATTGAAGATAGTCGGTCTATTTAAAGCCTTTCCTAATGTTTTTGTGTATTCAAGATTGGTTACTGGATTTGGAGAGCTGAAATTTACGGGTCCGGAAATATTTATGTTCTCCGCAATGAATATAAAACTTTTGACTACATCACTGAGGGAGATCCAGCTCATATATTGAGTGCCATTTCCTAGTGGTCCACCAAGGCCTAATTTAAAGGGTAAGAGCATCTTCTGCAATGCCCCGCCATTTTTTGAAAGTACAACACCAATTCTTGTCGTTACTACTCTAATACCTATTTCCTTTGCTTTATTGGCCTCAGTCTCCCATGCTTTGCAAACTTCTTGGATAAAACCAGTTCCTGGCTGAGAGACTTCATCTTGAGTTTCTAGTGAGGATGGGTAGTAACCGATAGCTGAGGCATTTATTAAAGTTTTAACTTTATGTTCTATAGATTTTAATGATTCGACTAATAAAGAGGTGGATTTAATTCTGCTTGATAGAATTTTTTCTTTCTTTTCTTTGGTCCATCTACCATTTGCAATATTATCGCCCGAAAGATTTATAATCGTATCAACGTCTTTAAAAGCTTCCTTATCGATAAAATTATTATCAGGATCCCATTTAAAAGACCCCTTGTGACCAGATGCAGAGCGACCTAATGTGCTTACTATATGTCCTTGAAGCTCAGCCTGCTTTTTAAGAGCCCTGCCAATTAGTCCGCTAGCGCCAGCGATTAAAATATTCACTAAGCTTCCTCAGTTTTATTAAATGGTTGGAGGACTAATTCAACCGGATTACCGCTAGGGTCTGCGATGAAGGTCGAATGGCAAAGATCAGATTGTTCAACGACCTCACCAAAGCTTGCAGCATCTTCTTTAACTATACCTAAATGCGGCCTTTGTTCACTTGGAAGACTTAGCACAACTTTAATATTTTCAAATTGTAAAATAGCCAACCGTTTTGATTTATGAATCAGCTCACAAGAAAAGCTACTGAGGTACCAGTTTATACTCGTATCTAAGTCAGCTACCATAATTACGGTGTGGTCGATGTGGGAAAGGGATGAGTTCATTTGAAAATACCTAATGTTTTTAGTTAAGGTATATTACGAGAATATAGGAGATTTAACAAATTTCATTCCCTCATCCCCAACCCCTTCGATAAACTCAGGGCAAGCCCTTCTCCCAAAGGTAGAAGGGCGAGTTTGTTATTTCCCTCTCCTTTTGGGAGAGGGATTAAGGGTGAGGGAATTAAATGGATCGTTAGTTTGGATTTCTTGATGCTTTTTTGTTCTTTAGCCAGTTCATAAAGCCCTCTTTGTTAAGCGTATTAACAATCGACTCAATCCCCACCC
>JBILFC010000342.1:0-2980 GCA_044351785.1 Bdellovibrionota bacterium | reverse complement strand
TAGATCTTGAACATACTCAAGTACTAGGTGATACACTTGAAGAGATATTCGCTGATAAATTAGATCTGCTAGGGATTAGAGGGAAGTGTTTCGCTTCGATTACACAAAGCGCTGACTTGAGAGATAAATGCAAGGATTTGGCTAATAAAAAAGGGGTGGAGCTTAAGATTCTTGAGGAAGATTATCCTGAGCTTATCATTACTCAAAACAGTGAAAAAACTAGAATTCAGAATTTGTTAAATTTAGATTTTAACTTTCCTTTACTAGGTGCTTGGCAAGGAAAAAATGCGGGTTTAGCTGTGTTAATTGCTAATGAAATTTTAGCAGGGAAATTGAGCTCTACATCTATAGAAGATTCTTTAGCAGAGATTAAAGTACCAGGTAGGTTTGAAAGGATTAGCTCTTTGCCAGAAATCTATGTTGACTCAGCTCATACGCCCGATGCCTTGATACAGGTGGTAAACTTTATTCAAAAAACCTGTTCAGATCCGGTAATTATATTTGGCATTTCTGCTAACAAGCCTTTGAAGGAAATGGTAGGTATAGTTTCAGAACTAAATTGTCCCGTATTTATTTCTGCTTCAGATCATGGAGGTGCAGATCCTGAGCTACTTTTAAAGATTTTTGAAAATAACAGGCAGGAAGTATTAGCATATGGAGTTGATTTAGGTGATATATTTAAGCAGGCAAAGTCTTATGCCCTGTCGCATAATAAGACTTTAATAGCGCTAGGAGGATTATTCTTTGCTGCGGATGTGGCGAGGTTAGAAAGTGGGGTATGCTTATCTTACTCAATTTATCTTTAAGGAATTGAAAAAGTAGAAGAAAAGATAAAAAACGCAAAAAATATGCTGGGGATTGCCGGTTTAGAGATCATGCTTCTCTTTACCTTAAACAATCCCCAGCGGTTACCCAGCATTTACTCCTAGGTCGATAAATTCGGCTGTGGCGAAACCAGTTCCACAATAACTGTGGATAGGCTCATCTTCCCTTCTTACCTAGTAAAGAAGGACCACTCAAGTGCCTTTAGGACCAATTACAGTATCGTCGCATAGGGCTCCTTTCTAGTTCGTGTGAACCGTTGTTTTGGAAGATCGTCCAGCCTGGTTTTGGGGTCAAGCTAGACATTAAAAACTTCTGGTCTTTAATGTCTAGCCTGTCTCGTCGCAGGGGAGCTAAATTCACACTAAGCAAATAAAACCTTATTATTCTTTTCTTCTACATCGGGATTCTAATAACATTTTGTCTCATTAACTCAAGATGTAAACTGAACCTGGGGTGACGTAGGTAATAGATAATAGATTTAACATGCTATAATTATTTGATTTATTAAGTTGTGGAGATAAAAAATAACTTTACCCCCTTGATTTTTCTTTCAGCATATAGTTTATTGCGCTCCTATTCCTACTCAAATTGTAGTATTTATAGTGGGTAGGTAGGGTGTGAATAGTGACGATGTTGAATCAGATCTATTCAGGCCATTTATATTATTTAAAATTAGATTTTTCTAGGAGTGAGAATTTCCCATGTCTACACCAGCTGGATCAACTGCTGAAAGAGTTAAGAGTATTATCGTAGAGCAACTTGGAGTTGCTTCTGAAGAAGTTAACGAGAGCGCTTCATTTATTGAAGACCTCGGTGCTGATTCATTAGATATTGTTGAATTAGTAATGGCTCTTGAAGAAGAGTACGATATCGAAATCTCAGATGAAGATGCTGAGAAGATATTAACTGTAGGGGACGCTGTTAAGTATATTCAGAACCATACAGCTTAATCGCCTCTATCTTTCTTTAATAAATAAAGATTGAGAATTATGAAAACGCGCTATCACAGATCATCGGTCCTAAAGAGGGTCGGTGCTGTGGGCGCGTTTTTTATTTTTGTTTTAAACTAACATGTAAGGCTTATGTCTAATAATATAATTGAAAAATACCTTGAGAAAGCAGGATCAAATATTAATGCGGGACTTCTTTCCTATGTTGCATCTTTAGCGCAAGTAAAATCAGTCTCCCCAGTAATTGCAAAAAGTATAGTTGATGAACTTGAATCTCAAAGATCAAGTTTGAAACTGATCGCTAGTGAAAATTATTGTTCACTTCCTACTCAGGCTACAATGGGTAACCTTTTAACCGATAAGTATGCCGAAGGATTCCCATTACATAGATTTTATGCAGGTTGTGATAACGTTGATGCAATTGAACTCGAAGCTTGTGAGCAAGCTAAAAAGTTATTCGGTGCTGAATGTGCATACGTTCAACCACATTCTGGAGCAGATGCTAATATGATTGCATTTATGGCAATCCTTCACAAGAAAGTAGGCGGGGAAGTTTTAGAGAGATTAAAGAAGGAAAAAATCAATGATCTTACTGATGCTGAATGGGCAGAGTATAGACGTGAGATGGGTAATCAGAAATTACTAGGACTAGACTATTACTCCGGAGGGCATTTAACTCATGGATATAGATTCAATATCTCAGCTCAGTTATTTGATGCTCACGGATATAAAGTACGAGAAGATAACTGGTTATTAGATTATGATCAGATAGAAGCTCAGGCAAAAGAAATTAAGCCAGTTCTATTATTAGCTGGATATAGCGCATATCCGAGAGCTATTAATTTTAGAAGAATGAGGGAAATCGCAGATTCTGTTGGTGCAGTGCTTATGGTTGATATGGCGCATTTTGCAGGACTTGTAGCAGGTGGAGTATTCGAAGGTGATAATAATCCAGTTAAGTTTGCTCATATCCTCACATCTACAACTCACAAAACATTACGTGGACCAAGAGGTGGTATAGTTTTATGTACAGAAGAGTATAAAGAATTCGTTGAGCGTGGATGTCCTTATGTAATCGTAGGACCGCTACCGCAAGTTATGGCTTCAAAGGCTGTAGCATTTACTGAAGCTAATACTCAGAGCTTTAAAGACTATGCAAAGAAAATAGTAGAGAATGCGCAGGCTTTAGCTGAAGCATGTCAGGC
>JBILFC010000341.1:0-2985 GCA_044351785.1 Bdellovibrionota bacterium | reverse complement strand
TGATAGGTGGGCGCGCTTATATGATGGATTTTCTGGTGGTCTTGATGCAGGTGGTAGATTCGCAGCAATAGGAGGCGGTTTCCACATGGCAAATTCAGGAGCGGCATGGATATATAATAAAGCCACAGCTGGTCAGGGTGGAAAATTTGGTAGGATAGTAGGTGGTGGTGTAAATGCTGGTTTTGTAGGTGTGATGGCGTACGAAAGTGGTAAGAGCACATATGAAGGCGGTCAGTTTATTGATTATAGAGGTAATCATGTAACTGCAGTTGATAATGTGGATATCTTGATTCCCGGGGTTATGAATACGCTGATGGGCAGTAGCGTAAAATATGGTCGCTTTGGAGGTGTGCCTGGAGTAATTGCCGCTGGAGCAATTCAGGCAGTAGGGTCAGTACACGGTATCAATGTGGCTTTGGATAAAATTGATACAGATGGGAACTCTAGTATCGCTATGAAGGGCGTGGCAGAATCAATTGATGCCGCTTTTCAAGGTTTCGTTATGCCCATAGGTGCAGACGGAAGACCTTTAATGGTGAATAGGAACAATCCTCTTACCAAAGAGCAAGAACAGGCATTTGAAGATATTGCTAGAGATAAGTTATACAACCACTTAAAAACAGCTTCAGATCCGAAGGCGCAGGGAGCAGTTCCAGCCTCTAGTAAAGCTTTTTATGCATTTAATATAACCTTAAATGGCTACTCTAAGGATGAATTAAGCCAGTTAGGACTTACCTTTACCAATCCAAATGATCCTAAGGAAAAGGCTAAGAACGATGAGGCTTTTGCTGAGTTATTTAGCGAAGATAGAACACTTTGGTTTGGTTCAACTCACTTTGAGGGATTGCCGGCTGAATTACAAAAGAAGATTACAGATGATAGACTCGCATTAAAAGGTTATTATAAGGCTATTCATGAGTCTTCTTTGGGAAGATCATTTGAATCAGTAGACCAAAATAGTACAAAGTCTCTTTCTTGGTCTGAATATCCGAATCAGATTGCCGTAACTTGGTTTGGGTGGGCTGGGGTAAGAGATACTTCAGGAGATTGGAAGAATAATGAAGTTGGTGGAACTGTTAAGCGCGAAGATTTCCTATACAATCATTGTAAAGACCTTTCAGCCAGAGCTGATTTTGGAGAATTAATGAGTTCTTATGAATCACCTACGGCGAATAATGGATTCCTACTTTTAAAAGTACTAGGTTCTGAGAATCATATTCCTGGTACTGACCAGATTGTTCAAACAACAGAGGGTCTTGGTCGTTTAGTGGGGGCCTTTCATAGTAGAGAGGATGGAAAACCATTCAAGTTTGGTAAGATGATGACGGATTTCGCCAAGTACTCAAAAGATGTCATTAATCAACCTGAATTTCAGCAATTTGTTGTAGAGATAAATTCTAAAGGTTTATTTAATGAATCAACAGGTGCAATTGATGAAAGATTTGAAAAGTATTTTCCAGGCATTACCCTTTATTTGAATGAAGGTCCTGTAGGGATGAATGCTATTAAGACTATCTTAGGTGATCAACATCCACTGTATAATGCTCTGAATAAAACTTTGTCTGAGCATCAGTTAAGACTGATGGCGGATAGCTCAGATGTACTAAGTATGCCTAGTGTATCAGTCAAACCCCCAGTTTCCTTCAATGATAACTATGATATTTTACAAAAGTTAGTTAGAGAGAATGATTTTTCTAAGCTAGGTTATTTCGAGGCTCCTGAGCTAGATACAACTCTTGACTCTAAAGGAGACTTCATAAATCCTGTAGGGATAAGACATGGTAAAGGAACTTTTTGGGCTATATTACATAGAGTTACGGATCCTGAAACAAATGCAACTAGACCAGCGATACTAAATGTACCATTCGTTAGTTTTGAATCTTCCACTGATGAAATTGTGCGACTTGCCCGAGATGTTTATAAGTTTTGTAGTAAGGACAATAAGTTAATATTTAATGAGGAAATAAAGATTGATGATTTGACAGAAAGAACCCACATTATGTCAGGTAAGATTCTAAATGATGGAAGCATTTTTGTAAATGCGATGATTTATGATCACGAGAGTAAGGACTCTTGGCCAGTTTCTTATTTATTATCTCCTTATGTGGAAGGAGGCAAAGTAAAGTGGAAGAAAGAGGAGGCACATCTAAATGGTGATCAGGTTATTACGGACAAGGCGACTTAAATAACGCAATTTAAATAATGTTAAATGATCACATTATTAGAAAATCAACTCATAACTTTATTATAATATACAATACGGAGGTTATATGTCGAGTTTAGGTATGGATACTAAAAAGGTTGTAAGTGCAGGCACAGAAACACCTGAGGCTGCTGGGAAACGAGTGGGTGAAGCTGTAGCAGAGGCTATGAAAGCTGCTTCTTCAGGGCTTGTAATGCCGCGTCATAATAAAGATGTAGCTACGGAAAAGAAAATCACTGTATGGCTAGATGGTTCAACAAGTGGGGATATTAGTAAATTAGTTGAAGAAGCTACAAATAAAGAAGCTGGCTTAAGAATTGGTAAGGCTCTCGGTGCCATTACTAATAGTTTGCCCAATAAGCTCGAAATAAATAAAGCTGAATCTACAGAAAACATATTAGAGAGTGCTAAGAAGCTATCTATTTTTGGCGGTACTGTGGATATTATCCCTGAACCTGCTATGACAAATAAGCAGGATAAAAATGAAGCTTTAGCTAATGAAATAACAAAAAGTGCTATTAAAGGATTACTGTCAGGTGTAGATCCCGTTATTGAAAAAATAATGGAGGATGCAAAGAAACATCCAGGTTTAAATAAGTAAGTTAAGTTACTTTCAGAAACTAGATCGGATTTTACATCTAATCAATTTTCCGGTATAGTTTTTTTATGTGTAGTAATTCATTGGCTATTTCTTTTATGTCCTCATCTGCCTCTGAATCATTAGAAATATAAAGCAGGACTTGATTAAGCTTTTCTAGGATATTTAAAGAAATTTTCTTTTG
>JBILFC010000340.1:0-2996 GCA_044351785.1 Bdellovibrionota bacterium | reverse complement strand
AGCTAGAAATCCGTATTGGAACTTTTTATGTTTAAAGTATTGATAAAGACAAATTGCTAAGCCTAGTAACATTAGTACAGGAAGTACAGTCATCTGGTGCTTAAAGAGGATATTAAAATAATACCATTTATGATTTACAAAATGATATCCTTTAGTAGCTCTTTTAAAGCCTTCAGTTATAAATAGCATCCTAAGAAAGTTATCCCCTCTGTCACCAAAGAAGGCAGCAACAGTTAGTAAGGGCGCTAATATACAGACTCCCATGAGAATAAAGTATTTTAGATTATTGAGAAGTACTTTAAGAGGTGAGGGTACAAGTATGCTAGAAGCAAGCATTATCGGTCCAATTATCAGTGCTCCAAGGCCCTTACAGAGCATGCCCAGACCTGAAAAAAAGCCAATCTTAATTAACGCTTTTTTAGCGATAGGTGAATCTGTATTGGAATTACTCTGATTGCGGCAGTATTCTATAAACTTTAGAAGTGGAAAGAGTGCTAGAATATATAAAAGTACTTGGCTTGAGTCTTGTGTAGCTACTCTTACTCCGTGCGAGAAAAGAAAAAGTCTACAGCCTAGAAGGTTAAGAACAGATAGAAAGCTAATATAGGGATTAGAGAATAATTTATGGGCGAGTAAGAAAATACTTATAGCGATACAAATTCCAATTAATCCATCAAGAACTCTGTAGTTAAAATTGGATTCACCAAAGACTTTTACAATTAGGCTCACCAGCCATATTTTTAAGGGTGGTTTATTGAAATATGGTTTCCCAGCTACTGTTGGTTTAAAATAGGTATTAGCGTGAACCATGTCTTGAGCCACTAGAGAGTGCGTAACTTGATCTCCTTCTCCAAAGCTATTTTGTCCGAGGTTATATAGGCAGAAAAAACTTGTAATAAGGATGGAAAGTACAAGGAGGAGATTTCTTAAACTGGCAAATTGGGTTAAATAATGCTTCAACATGTGTGAAATAATTATATTATTCTGTAATTCATAGTTATTTAGTCTAGCTAATGTTAGTAACCTATTATTAAAGTTCTTAAAAGAGATTCTATGTTTCTATTCGATTTTGACGGTGTATTGATGAATTCTGTTAAAGAAGCAGGTCTTAGTGCCTTTAATGCTGTAAATAAGACAAGGCATAGGTCTTTAAGCGCCTTGCCTGAGGGCTGTCTGGACTTATTTATGAATAATATTTTTCATTTTCATAATCCGTATACCCTTTGTAACTTACTTAAATGGTGTTCAGAGAATTGTAGTACTAATCCAGACAAGATTTTAAGTAGAGAGGAGTTTAAGGTCTATGCTTCTTTGCAACAAGATATAGATAGGGCTACGATTAATAAATATTTTTATTCTGTAAGAGTAGATTTTATGGAATCTTCCCCTGAGGAGTGGTTAGTGCTTAATGAGCCTTATCAGTTAGTTTGGAATAAATTAGTTGCAAATGGTGCAGAGAATTTAATTATATTAACGGCTAAGAACAGAAAGGCTGTTTACGCTTTATGTCATCATTATGGATTAAAAATACCAGATGAGAACATTTATTCAGGTGATAATAATCTGACTAAAATGGATAACTTTAGGTCAATAGTTTCTAGGTTTGGTGATCAAGATTATTATTTTATAGATGATCATTTAACAAACCTAATGGATCTGGATAGAGACTTTAATACGGAGGATTCTAAGTCTATAAACTTAATGCTTGCTGATTGGGGTTATGGGGATAAATACGATTTTAATGAAGCTGAAGAATTGGGATATGAAGTCATATCCCAAGATAGATTAGTTTCAAGATTATAATTTAATAAGTCTAACCCTATAGCGGAGCTCTTCGATTAAAAACGAAGGACACAGCGGTTAGAATCAAAAATACTAAAAATAATATTTTAGCCATTCCAGCCATTTCGCCAGCTAAACCGCCAAAGCCCAAAACTGCTGCTACTATTGCTAGTATGAAGAATGTAATTACCCAGTTTAACATATGTATCCTTTAAAGTTGTTCGTTCGAATTCGTTATTCTTAAGTGAGAATCAATATCACTGATAGCTTTTGTATTGTATGACCCTTGTCATGCGTCTCTGAGCTTTTCTTAAGATAGGTTTTTGCCTGGAATAAATCAATTAAGGAAATATATGAATTTAAAGATGAAGATATTATTGTCAGTTGTGATTGCTTCTCCGTTTAATCTGATTGCCGAGGAGTCCGTAGTCAAGAAAGAGAAAGAAATAATCATAGCAAAGTTAAGCGAAACAAAAGATGAAGTGAGATTTCATACATTAATAGATAGGTCTATTGAAGCTTATTCATCTATTGTGAAAGGCAAACATGGAGAGGTGCCTCAAAGTGTATTAAAGAATGCACGTTGTATCGCAATTATGCCAAATGTTATTACTGGTGCAATTCTAGTTGGTGGTAGTCATGGAGAAGGCCTTGCAAGTTGTAAAAGTGCATCTGGTAAATGGAGTCAGCCAGCGCCTGTAATGTTGAATCAAGGTAGTTTAGGCATTCAAGCGGGAGCTAAGTCAGCTGATTTAGTTCTGTTCTTTCAGAATGACAAGGCTGTTAACGAGTTGAAAATGGGTAGTTTCGCAATGGGTGCAGATGTAAGTGCTGTAGCTGGGACATATGATAGTAACGTTGATAAGTCGTCGGCTGGTGTTTTAGTCTATACCAGGGCTGAAGGATTGTTTGCAGGGGCATCTATTAATGGTGGAAAAATTGGAAAAGATGAAAATGAAGTAGCTAAATTTTACGGTAAAAACATTGATTATACTAGTCTGCTAGAGTCAAAGATTTCACCAGATACTTCTGGATATACGAGTGCTTTAACTAATTTATTACCTCAATAATATAAAATAATAAGGAGTAAGGTTATGAACATGGATCAATTAGAAGGTAAGTGGGAGACATTAAAAGGTCAAGTTGAAGAGAAGTGGGGGAAGTTAACTAATGATGATTTAACAATCATCAAAGGTAAATGCGATAAATTAATG
>JBILFC010000339.1:0-3002 GCA_044351785.1 Bdellovibrionota bacterium | reverse complement strand
AAGCATCATAGAAAGGCACGTTACGAATAGAAAATTCAACTTACAAAGCATGAGCCAAGCATTGATATTTCCTTCGAACTCCGCTATGGCTTTCTGCGTAGGCAAAATAAATCTAAAGTAGCAAACTGATGCCCTTAAAAGAATCATCTCGCAACAAAATTATTGGTCATACGAAACAACGTGCACTTTTGAATAGGCTTCTTCAAAACGATAGGCTTCCACATGCATTATTAATTTGTGGTAAAGCTGGAATAGGTAAAAGACTTGTCGCCCTAGAACTAGCTGAGAAAATCTTAACTAGATCCTTAGATCAACTCAATGACTCCCAATTAGACAAAACTCTCAAATTAATCCGACAAGGGGAACATCCTGATTTACACTTTTTAATCCCTCAAGAGAATAAAAAATCCATTGGTGTGGAAGAAATTAGACTACTTCAAGAAAGGCTCTCACTAACACCGTACTATAGAACTGGTGCCTGTATAATAATCGAAGATGCTGAAACAATGTCGATACAGGCCGCTAACTGCCTCCTCAAAACACTTGAAGAACCAATAGAGAATAGGTTTTTTATACTTATTA
This sequence comes from Bdellovibrionota bacterium, assembly GCA_044351785.1. Taxonomy (GTDB): domain Bacteria; phylum Bdellovibrionota_C; class UBA2361; order SZUA-149; family DAOLCO01; genus JAIYCX01. Next base: position 2,420 of record JBILFC010000339.1, on the reverse strand, counting down.
GCTCCTCTCCTCATTTAATTCCACCTACAATCGTATCAAGGAGTCAAAAGTTACTACTAGGGTCATTAAACAAAGAGGAAGTTCAAGAAATCCTAACTAAAATTATAGGATCATCTTCTATGGGCGACCTTAATGACTTATTACTGATCCTTGATGGATCTCTTGAACTTCTTAACATTAGTCCTACCAATAGGTTCCACTCAGTTCACTCATATCAAGAAGAAGGAATCAAAAAGGCTATATTAAAAGCCAAAGAAATTCACGAAATCAGCGTTAGATTTTCTCATTTATACGAATCCATTGATAACCAAAAACGCTTTATCAGTGAAAGTACCCACCTCTTTTCTACTCTAGAGAAGGAGAATAATTATACTAATCAACAAATAGTATTTGCTTTAATGAGTTATTATAGAAATTCAATTGACAGAAAAGATAGATCTACTAAATTAAGGGTTGCTGAAGATATATTGAATGCCGCTAAAACATGGGATGAAACCAAAAAAAGGAACCTAAACCTAACTCTTCAACTAGGTCACACAATCCTTCAATCTTAACTCACTAACTACAGGCCTCATCAGCGTCCTGATAAAGATTTACAACCATGGGCCCTGAATGGAATGAAGAATAATTCACGACCTTACTAGTCTGACAGTGCCTTACACTAATAATGTCTTCTACACAAAGATCATCATTGCAATTTGGTACATGCCTAACATAAACTTGGTGGTGATTAGGAATGACCAAACCTTTTAATAAAGTCTGCCCCCACTCTCCTCCTGGAGTAGTTGGTCCACTTTCTTCTACCTCCATTACATCATCTGGAAAGTTATCACTATTAATCTTGCCTCCCTCTAACGCAGTTCTTGACTGATTAAAAAGTGCAATTGCAGAGCCATGCTCAGCCTTATCCTTATAAATGCTATATGACTGAGTAACCATGACAGATAGAATCCCCATTAGAGCGGCAACTGTCAGTAGTTCAATTAAAGAAAAGCCTTTCTCATTCATATCCCGACCTCTATCAATTTATAATCGCACTTAGAATACAACCTACTCCAACGCAAGCTTTATGCCAATGCCTTAAGTACCGAAAAATAGTAGAATTCTCTAGTAAATACAAAACTAATTATTTACAAATTTTAGCAAAATGACAATTTTTGTCCTACTCTAAAATCTTAAATAAAGGATCTCCCTTAACTATATTTCTACCAACTTCTACCTGCATAGGGAAGAATCTATTAATTGCTTTAAAAGGCAAATTAGTAAGGACAATGTGCTTATCTTCCTTTTCATCCACAATCATAGAACTACTTTCAGGAAACAATAGACTACCATCGCCGAGTATATTTTGAATAACCTGAGCCGAAAATGGTAATATCGGGGCTAACAACATATTTGCAGATAGAATCATATCAAAAGCTACAGATATAACATGTTCCGTACCAGCTCTATCAGTTTTAATCAACGTCCAAGGAGCTGTGTCATCAAGATACTTGTTAATCTCCCGAACAAAATTCATACTTTCCCTTAGAGCATCTCTTAAACGAACTTCGCTATAATGCTCTTCTACCACCTTAAAGGCATTTTCACATTGGGATAAAAGCTCTCTATCGCGATCAGAATATTCTCTCTTAGCTGGAATAATGCCATCTAATTTAGCTGCAGTAAAGCCAATTACCCTCTGCACCAAATTACCCCAAGCGGAAGTTAACTCTCCATTATTTCTTAATTTTAATTCTTCTTTCGAATAATTAGCATCTTTAGTCTCTGGCAATATGGATGCCATATAAAACCTTAGCGCATCCGCATCAAGGGTCTCCAAGATTTCCCGCAACCAAACCGCATGTCCCCTACTAGTAGAAAATTTCTCCCCTTCTATATTCAGAAACTGATTAGCTGGAACATCAAAGGGAAGATTTAAACTTTCGTCATAGGCCATCAACTCTATCGGCCATATTACAGTATGAAAAGGTATATTATCCTTCCCAATAAAATAATAAGTCTTAGCATCCTTTCCTAACCACCAATCCTTCCATAAATCTGGATTACCTTTTATCCTTCCATACTCCTTAGAAGCACTAAGATAACCTATCACAGCATCAAACCAAACATAAATTACTTTAGATTCCCATCCCTCTTCAGGCACTGGAATACCCCAATCAATATCTCTTGTTACAGCTCTAGGTCTAAGACCATCTTGAATCCAAGCATTGGTCAAGCTTTCTACATGATTTCTCCACTGAGATTTAGAAGAGACCCATGCAGCAAGCCTCTCTTGATATCGCTCCATATGAAGGTAAAAATGATCTGTCTCTTTAAGCACCGGAGTTGTATTACTCAAAGTTGATATTGGATTCTTTATTGAAGTGGATTCAAAAGTTTTCCCGCATTTTTCGCACTCATCCCCTCTTGCTCTCTCA
>JBILFC010000191.1:0-6068 GCA_044351785.1 Bdellovibrionota bacterium | reverse complement strand
TGTGAAATTTCAGTTCTTAAGTCCAAGGGCATTGCTTAATAACGCTTTTCTTTCTTCCTTATCGGTAATTAGTAGGACGTCCCCCTCCAATTTAGAGGATAAAATCTCAGGATTGGCTCCATTTTTGGAAATAAGTACATTACCTTCACTATCTATTTCAAGGCCGTAAAATGAAAGTGTCTTAGCTCTAATTTCCCTATCTAGATATAGATTACAGAAAACCCTATCTAGCGCAGGTTCATACTCTCTATCTATTATAATGTTTTTAGGCTTATCTAACTGAGCGATTTCTAATTTTGCTCTTTCTGCTGCTACAATCCAACTAATAGGTTCTGGCACTCCGAAATTTGATGAGATTCTTTGATATGTTAGTACTCCTTCATGACATAATATTAAAGCGAGGAGTACATAAGAAATATTACGAATCTTGGTGATTTTGGGGAGTAAGTAAGGCAAGGTACTAAGAATCGCAAACAAGAAAAGAATAGACGGATAAATTCTTCTAATTCCGGGAGTGCTGGAATTGATTGATGCAAGTAATATTGCAATAATAAAGCTTCCTAAAAATACAAGACACCATTTCTCTGAGTTTCCTAGGTTCGTTCTTTTATATAGAATTTGCGTGCTTACTCGAAATGCCACTAGAAGCAAGCAAAGTCCAAGCCATAGGCTCAAGCTCAGACTTAGGTATGGACTATCTAAAGCTAAGGCGTACCAAGAATCAGCTTTAACAAAGACATCATTAAGGATTAGTTTAATCGTTTGTTCATATTCAGACCTATCGGGCATTCCAATTTCTCCAACTGCCCAACGACTTAGGTCTCCGCTTCCTGCTACGAGTTTTCTGATGTACCATACTCCAGCCAATGCAAATGTACTTAGAAAACCACAGATGAGAGTGTTTTTAAGAGGCCACTTTTCCCTAAAAGCTAAGAAGTGAAAAACAAGTAGAGGCAGTATGCTTACTACCCCAGCGGCATAACCAAGAAGAACTAAAAAAATAGAAAATGAGAGTAAACAATCTCTTTTTAGTGAGGGACGCATACTTAGGGAAAATAGGCTTAAAGAAAGTCCATATAGGGCGGTAGGCATGTTAGAGGGCAGGATTCCGTGGCCAGTGAATGCGGTCGAAGTAAGAACAAGACCTGCGAAAATTAGGGCAGATGTGTCACCTAATAGCCTTTTTATCGAAATAACAATGAGAGACATTGCCAAGGATGACATAGTTATTGTCACTAGTTGTAAATTTACAGCCGAATATCCAAATGTGTATGAGGTAAGAAAATGAATAAAAAATGATAAATAACAATTATCATCTCCCTCTATTCTTTGTCCGGTGATAAACTGCCATGATTTAGAACAGGTATCCAGCATGCCATCCCACATGAATTCATTAGAGGACGTATGAAGAGGAGCTGCTAAGAGACGACTCAATAAGAAAAGTATGAAAATGAGTATGAGAAAGACAAAGTCCTTTGAAAGGTCTTTTGAAAGTTTAGAAAAGTAATTATTATTAGAAAATTTATACACCTGAGAAGCCTTATAATAAACCCTTTCCAATATAGAATAAAAAGCATATCTCTGCACTTAAATTGATTATTACATTCTCCTAAATTCGTAATTCGTTTTATGTTTCGTCATTTGCAGACTTTTTTGTTTTCGGTCACGATTTTACTTTCGGCCTTTTTGCTATTTTTAGTTCAGCCAATGTATGCAAAGATAATTATTCCTACCTTCGGTGGCTCAGCATCGGTATGGACTACATGTATGCTGTTTTTTCAAATAACCTTAGTTCTTGGATATTTATATTCTTATTTAACAACTAGGTACCTAGGGCTTAAGCGACAGGTTGCATTGCATCTTTTATTGCTTTTAGTGGCTTATTTTTTAATTGATCTTAACCCTCAGTTGAAATTGGAGAGAAGCGAATATCCTATTTATGATCTTCTTCTTTTTGCGTTTAGATCCATAGGAGCGCCTTTCTTTGTGCTTTCAGCCAGTGCTCCATTGTTGCAAGCCTGGTTTTCTAAAAGTTCTCAGAATATAAAAAGTAGTCCCTATTTTCTGTATTCTGCTAGCAACCTAGGCAGTCTTCTTGCTCTTGTTTTATACCCTTTATATGTTGAGAGGAATTATGGAGTAATTATTCAGAGTCAATGCTGGCGTAATTTATATTTTGGTTTGGGCATTTTATTCAGCGCTTGTACCTTATTTTTATTAAATTCTGATGTTGGCGCGAGTAGACCTTTTGTAGAAAATCAGCAGCGGCAGTCATGGTATTTAAGATTAAGTTGGGTAATGATTGCATTCATCCCATCTAGCTTAATGCTTGGATTAACATCATTCGTTACTACTGATATCGCGCCTGTTTCTTTGTTTTGGGTATTTCCCTTAAGTCTTTATTTACTAAGTTTTATAATATCATTTAGCGGTAGGATTAAGATTGGTAATAAGGTAATTGAGATTTTGCTTGTTATAGGAATCTTTATTTTTTCTTTTTCTACATTTTGGAGCATTGAATATAGGTTTATTTACATTCTTATTAATCTTTTACTGTTTTTTTTAATATCTCTTTATTTCCATAGTAGGTTAGCTGAACTTAAGCCTGAGCCATCATATTTAGCTGAATTCTTTGTGTTGCTTTCTGTCGGAGGAATGTTCGGGGGTGTATTTAACTCTATTATTGCGCCGATTATCTTTAAGATCACTTGTGAGTATTGGGTGATATTGATTCTATCTATTTGGATGACAGTATTTTTATCTAAACATGAGGAAATGCTGGGGAGTCGATTTGTAAAGCTATTCTCTATAAGATTTATTGCTCTAATCGTTCTTTTTCTTTTGCTTCAGTTTTATAACGGGAGCTATTTATTTTTAGGAAGAAGTTTTTATGGAACAATTAAAATTTTAAAAACTAAAATTGATAATCAAGTGCTTCATACGCTCAATCATGGAACAACAACGCATGGGATGGAAATAGTTGAGCCAGAAGGCTTATCTAAGCAATTGTTGTCATATTATCATGAGGACGGTGCTTTTGGAGATATTAGGAGAAGATTTATTTCCCCATCTTCTAGCGCATTAAGGATCGGAATTATAGGTCTCGGTATTGGCACACTTGCTTGCATGAAAAAGGAAGAGGATCAGGTCGATTTTTTTGAAATAGATTCTCTGATCGAAGACGTTGCAAGTGATACAACTTATTTTAGATATTTAGAGAAATGTCCTAGTAGTGTCTATATCGGAGACGGGCGCCTACTTCTAGAGTCTCGGCCTTTTTATAGCTATAATATTTTGATTATAGATGCGTTCTCCGGCGATTCTGTCCCAACTCACTTGTTAACTCAGGAGGCTGTAGAGATATATTTATCAAGGATAAAATTGGATGGAATAATAGCTTTTCACATAAGTAATAGATATTTAGATCTTAGTAGGGTTGTTGCTAATTATGATCTGCCATCTGGATATGTGGCTCTTCTATCTCAGTTTAGTAATAATAATACTAATTATTATTATCCTCAATCAGTGGCATTAATAGCGCCACGTGGAGTTATTGTAGATGAAATGTTAAAATCGGGCCATTGGACTCAGCTCGCTAAAGAGGATGAGTTTAAAAAATGGACCGATGATTTTACAAGTTTAATCGAAATAGTTAACTTTTAGTGTGAAATTCTAGGCCTCTATATTTAGCCCCAGACCTATAAAAATCTACCCAAGTTTTATCTTCATCAACACACGTCTGTACTTGAGTGCCAAGATCAACGGTATCATTAAAAATAGTAGTCTTAACTGTGTCCCCAGCTTTAAGCCAAGGATGGACAATTTGTTCAGGCTTAGCTTTGGTAATTACACCTTTGGGTGTTCCTGTTGAAATTATAAATCCAGCAGGTAGTAAATCTGTTTGACTTAGTGCGCTGATACATTCTGCAATTGTAAATATCATTCCTGAAGTTGAGTCTTCTTGTCTCAGCTCGCCATTAACCCAGAGCTTAAGAGTTAAGTTTTGTGGATCGGAAACTTCATCTTTTGTTACAAAATATGGTCCTGTAGTAAAGCTTGTTGGCATACATTTCCCAGCATGCCACTGTGCTGAACCATTCTGAAGCTGTCTTGCTCTTTCAGAATAGTCTCCTGCAACCATATATCCTGCAACATAATCAAGAGCTTCTTCTGGTGTAACATTATAACAAGCTTTGCCGATAACTACACCGAGCTCTGCTTCATAATCAAACTTTGTGATTCCGTCTCCTAAGGCCTTTCCTCTAAAGGAATATGGCTTAGGTATTACTACATGTCCATTGGGGCTATTTAAGGAAGTGAGAGATCTTCCGAATATTGTTGGAGCTGTGAATGCATTCCAGTCCGCACCGCATTCTTCGGCATGTTCTCTATAATTCATGCCTATGCAGGTAATGCCAGTTGCTTCGATTGGAGGAGCAAGAACTGCATCCTTAGAAAGTTCTTTAAAGTTTGTTCCTGCACTAATTAGTGCTCTAAGCTTATCTAAATATAGGTTGTTTAAAGGGTCGAAATTTTCGAATTCTTTATCAGCAGGGACTAGGTAGTGCTTATTGTCACTTCCTACAAAGAAATATTCTAAGCAAGCATCTTCTTTAAAAGCTCTTCCAATTTTCATATAAATTCCCTTTTATGGTTTGATTTTAGTTTCAGTTGTGGTTTGTGCAAAATCTCTAAATGGGTAAAATGCTTCAGGCATATTATCCGCAGCATATGGCTTATGTCCTGCTGTTCCCCAGCCACTTGTCATATCAATTATGCTTCCTGATACATTGCACATCAAAGGCGAGCAAAGTGTTAAAGCCATCATAGCTACTTCTTCTGGCATTAGCATTTTTCCAGAACTTTGACTGGAGCACCCATTTCTAAAGGCTTCTACTGAATCTGGTGCTAGTGCCACCCATCCTGCGCCTGGCTTTGTAACAAGTGCTGTTAGTACTCTACCCGGAGCTAGGGCATTAACAGTGATCCCATCTGTTGCAAGTTTTAAAGAAAGTTCTAGTGTGTATTCGTGGGTTCTTTCTTTGCTCTTTTTGTATAGAAGTCCTAAGGGGAATTCTATATGAGAATATCCAACAACACTACCCATGTTTATAATTCTTCCGAACGATTTTTTCTTCATGAAGGGAATAACTGCTTCGCATACATTTTCGGTGCCATCTACGTTTACTTTCCAGAGACGATCTCTCATGGCTTCATCCATATTCGCATCTCTAATAGAGAGTCCTGCGCAGTTATACAGTATATCTATCTTTTCGTTTGTCTCTTTTGCTATCTCACCGATAACTTTTTCACAAAGAGTTTTATCTGTAACATCTAATTTTTTTAAATTACATCTGCCTGAGAGTTCTAAAGAAGAGATTCTTTCAGCTTCTTTTTTGCCGAGCTCTTCATTGAAGTCTAAAATGTATACATTCATTCCCGCTGCACAAAATAGCTCACTCGCAGCGAGACCCATACCTGAAGCGCCGCCGGTGATGAGGGCGACCTTGTTGGAGGTTTGAAAGAGGGTGTCGAAGAGTTCGTTTTTGTTTTGCGGTAGGTTCATAAAAGTTCTTTGATAGTGGTTGATTTATCGTGGAAGTATAGCATTTTTTCAGGGAAAGACCATGGTGGGGTTGGCATAAATTAAAATCTTTATTTCTTCTTTTTAATGACTTATAAGTAATACATATGAATCCCAACCTCATTCCCATCAAACCCCTCGATATTGATAAAATGCCCAAGAACGGAAGTAATGTTTTCGTTTGGATTTTGTATTTCATAAAACCATACAAGAACGTATTTATTCCATTCTTTTTTTATAGAATATTTAGATTTTCTATCTTTGCGCTATTACCAACATTTATTGGTTTTTTTATTGATGCGTATTCTACCGGAAACATTAATTTAAATCCTAATTTTTATTATTCTTTAGCAATAGTTTATTTAGGATTGTATGTTCCGATGCTAGCGTTACCAGGCGTTTTTAAGCTCGAAGGCATTTTATCTGAAAATGCGAGTCGTTCGTTGGCACTGCTTGGTTTAAAGATATTAAATAAATTGCCAAT
>JBILFC010000236.1:0-4894 GCA_044351785.1 Bdellovibrionota bacterium | reverse complement strand
TGCTTTTATTTAGGTGGCAGATGGTTCCGGTTCTCGGAAATTTGATCGGAGCATCCATAATGATTTTGGTTTTTAATGGGCCAATCTATTATGCGCTATTGATGATTTTGTTTGTTTTTGTATATTTAAGCGCCGCTTGGCATTTTGGAAAACCGTTAGTGAAAAGCTTCTCAATTTTTAGAGAAACTAACGCGAAACTAGTTGCTCGACTTTATGAGTTTGCATCCTCAGCCATCACTGTTAAGGCTTTGTCATTGGAGAGATTTCTTGAGAGGGAAGGATTAAGACTAGAGGAGGAAGCAAGAGACTCGGCAGTTTCAATATATAATGCAAATTTCAGTAAATGGACAAAAGTAAACCTTATAACAATCGCCTTTCTATTGTTTTTTATTCTTAGAGGCTATTTTGACCTTTTAAATTCCCATCTTACTCCCGGAGCCTTTTCTAGCATCTTGATGTTATTTATTTATGTATGGTCTGGACTTGATGGCTTATCTGTCGCTCAAGATAGGATATATGATTATTTGAATTCTATAAAAAGATTTTCTAAGCTTTGCGAAGAAGCTAGAGATAACTTAAATGACTCTAGGATTAGAGATTTTATTGACACTCCTAAGGCTTGGACAGAGTTATCTGTCAAAAACATTTGTTTTTCTTATCCAAAAGGGGGAAATACTTTGGAAGATATCTCATTCAATATAAAAAGGAATGAGAAGGTTGCTATCGTAGGTAGAAGTGGGGCTGGTAAGAGCACTTTAGCAAGGCTTTTACTTGGACTTTATGATCTCAGTGCCGGCAGTATCGAGTTAGACAATCACGACATAGTAGGTTTTCAGCATAGCGCTTGGCTAAAGAATATTTCTTATGTCCCCCAAGAGATAGAGCTTTATGATGGAACAATAAAAGAGAATATACTTTTGGGAGATACTAATTTTTTAGCTGAAAAGTATGCAAAGTGCATCAAGGTTTCTGGGGTTGAGGCTTTTCTGCGTAATCTCGAAAATGGAGATGAGACTATTATAGGGGAAAGGGGGCTTAGGTTGTCTGGTGGTCAAAGGCAAAGATTAGGTATCGCAAGGGCCTTGCTAAGAGATGCTGAAATTGTAATTCTTGATGAGGCTACGAGTGCGCTCGACGGTACGACAGAAAAAGGCATTCAGGATATTCTGTTTGAAGAATTAAATGATATTACCATTATAATCATCGCACACCGACTCAGCACAATTAAGAGAGCTGATAGAATTTTGGTTTTAGACGAAGGGCGTTTAGTGGAAGAGGGGACTTTTGCTGATCTAAGAGATAAGGGCGGGAAATTCACAGAGATGTGGGAGAGCGCTAGAATATAGGTGTGTAAAAAGGTTAGGGTTCTGCACTAATTACTCTGTAAAATTTACACGAACAGGGTTTTGCTTGAGCCTTTTGAACCCCTAACTTATTGAAATCTTTATTTCAGCACCTCTTGTTGGTTTTGGCTTCTTATTTGCTTATGTATCTATGTATAAATTATTTACATGGGTACCATGGCACAAGAACACTTACCTAAAATTTTATTTGTAGATGATGAAGAGAGAATACTTCAGGGCCTGAAGCGAATGTTAAGGCCTTTATCTAGTTCTTATTCCATGGAGTTTTCTGGAAGTGCAGAGGAGGCCTTAGGTAGGGTTAAGTCTGAGAAGGTAGATATCATCTGTACAGATATGAAAATGCCTGGAATGGACGGAGCCGAATTATTATCGGAAATTCAGAAAATTGCTCCCTCGACTATTCGTCTTGTTCTTTCTGGTCAAGCAGAAGAAAATCATATCTTAAGAGCATTGCCTTATGCTCATCAATATTTACCTAAGCCTTGTGATGCAAATAACTTAAGAGAAACCATTGAAAATATATCTTCACTTTCAACTAAGTTACCAAATGCAAAGATCAGAGAATCAGTTCTACGGTTAAGTGCCATCCCTAGTTCTAAGAGTTTATTAAATGAATTTTTAATGCTTCTAGAAACTCCTAAGCCATCAGTGGAGGATTTAGCCGAGCTTGCTAAAATGGATATAGGAATTTCAACTAAGATTCTTCATTTAATATCTTGTGGTTTTTTACGAGCTAAAACTTCAGCCAATAGTATGGTTGAAGCTGTTAGAATAGTAGGTATTGATACCTTAAAAAGACTGGCTAATGACTTTCCAGTTTTTTATTTCCCAGAAAACCAGACTAGCCAGTTACTGATCGCTCAGACCAATGAATTAGCTGTTCTTCTAGGTATTTCTTTAGAGGAATATGCTAGAGCAGAGAAGTTCCCTGAGCCAGAGCTTGCCTATTTAAGAGGCCTGACATTACTTGCCGGTAGGTCAGTGTTATCAGCTGAATATCCTCATATCTATAAGTTATATCTCGCAAAGGATCCTAAAGACAGAGAGCCATTAATAGAATTTGAAAAACAAACATTTGGAATATCATCTTTAGCACTTAGTGCGACTATTACGTACCTTTGGGGGATTAGTAAGATTTTCGAAAATTCCAAGGGAACTCATCATCCAATCCCTAATTTAATGGAGATGCTAGAGAACCGAGAAAAACAACTTTTCGGTATCGCATAGGCTAATATGAAAGATAAAATCCTTTTTGTAGATGATGATGATGATAACTTACTTTCAGCGGTAAGAAGAATGTTTAGGAACAGGTTTGACCTTACATTCGCACATAGTCCAGATGTTGCATTAGGAATGTTGCAGACAGAAGGCCCTTTCTCTGTAGTTGTTTCTGATATGAGAATGCCAGGCATGAATGGGATAGAATTCTTGGGGAAAGTTAAAGAAAAAGCTCCTAACACTGTTAGAATAATGATGACGGGAAATAGCGATCAGCAAACTGCTAGAACTGCGATTAACGAAGGACAAGTTTTTAGATTCTTACAAAAGCCATGCTCAACTGAAGAAATAGAAAAAGTAGTAATTGAAGCAATAGGGCATGCGCGCATATTAAATTTTGAAAGAACTTTATTAGAAGAGACGTTGCAAGGTTCAGTTAGTTTGTTATCGGATATACTTTCACTTACGGCTCCTGAGTTGTTTCATCAAGCAAGTGGTATTCAACAAATAGTAGAAGACCTCGCTAAAAAACTTGCGCCAGAAGAAGTTCTGCAAGTTAAGCTAGCGTCTTTATTCTCAGATATTGCGGCAGTTGTAGTGCCTTCAGAACTATTAATTAAGGCGAGAGGCTGTCAGTCTTTCAGTTGATGAGTCTCATGCTTTGTTCTATTCTCTGGACTTATCTAGATCATTACTTAGTAGAATACCAAGACTACAGAGAGTAGCAGAGCTTATATTTTATCAGTATAAGAATTTCGATGGTACGGGAGAGCCTAGAAATGCGGAGATAACAGATGTTCCGATGGGGTCTCGTATAATTAGGGTATGTAAGGACTATGTCCACTTAAAGAAGCAGGGATTATCTATTGTAGACTGCTTTTAAACTCTTACATCGCGCTCCGGAGTTTATGATCCAGTTGTAATTAAATCATTAGCGGAATTAATTTTACAAAAAGGTAAGGAACCTGCTGAGAGAAGAGTTAGTAGAAGTTCTGTAGCTTCTGATCTTAAAGCGGGACAAAGACTAGAAGAAGCTCTGTTTACGGTACATGGACTTTTACTGTTTGCTGCAGGAACGGAGTTAAGTGAGTTATCGATAAGAAGGATCTTAAATCATGCTAAAATCACAGGAGTAAGGGAGCCAGTTCTAGTTAGTGAAATTATAAGTGAGGAGTAATTATGAGTAGTGAAAATAAGGTTGTTCTATTAGTAGATGATGATCATAGATTTATCGAAAGTTGTAAGAGGATTTTTAAGAAAACAGATTTGATTTTAATCCCTGCGAGCTCTCCTGATATAGCGATGTCGCTTATTCAGCAGATGCAGTTCCATGCAATAATATCAGATGAACATATGCCATTTCTTCGTGGAACACAGTTACTTAAGAAAACTAAGATACTTCAACCAAAGGCACTCAGGATACTTATAACAGGACAGCCTAGCTTGGAAATTGCCTTACAAGCGGTAAATAATTCAGAGGTTCATAGATTTTTTGCAAAGCCATTTTCCGCAAAAGAGCTCATAGAATATATACAAGGAACTAGGTAATTCATATGAATATGCAAGTAGTGGAAAATAGCCCAGTAGACTTACCTTCTTATGAAGATGAGGTAGTGAGTCTTAAGGCAAGAGTAAGAAGACTAGAGAAAGATGTAGTTAGAGCGCAAGATTTCTTACAAAGACTTCTAGAAACAATTGTGTCCGCAGTATTAGTCGCAGATTCTTCTGGCTCAATAACTTTAGCAAACGGTGTAGCGAGTAGGATGTTTTCTAATTTTGTCCCACTAAAGGGAATGAATGTAATTGACATATTGCCTTTCGATGAGTTGTTAATGAAAGCATCTCCTTTAGAACAAAGTGATAGTACTTTATACGGAGAGACTTCACTTTGTTTGGCAGGTAACGAGCAAGCAATTCATGTGATATATAGCATTTCTCATGTAGTTGATCCGAATGGAGAACAAGAGGGCTTAGTTTGTGTTTTTACCGATATCACTTCTAGAAAGGTTTTAGAGCAGCAGTTACTGCAATCACAGAAACTTGAAGCAGTGGGCCATTTAGCGGCAGGGGTTGCACATGAGATAAACACGCCTATTCAGTATATTAGAGATAATACAATGTTTTTTAGAGATGAGTTCCAGAGAGTAAAAGATGTAGTCTTTCCGATGCTAAGCACATTAAGTGAATTAAACAATGAAATAAATACTGAAGATTTAACTTATGCATTTGATGAGATTCCTAATGCCATAGGAGAGACACTTGAAGGCATAGAAGCGGTAGCAGATATAGTTAGGTCAATGAAAGAGTTTTCT
>JBILFC010000077.1:0-11019 GCA_044351785.1 Bdellovibrionota bacterium | reverse complement strand
GTTCGGAGACAATGGATATTTAAGTTTACTAATTTCAGAAGATGATGGAGGGTTGGGATTAGGTCATAAATATGCCGCTCTATGGTCAGAGACCTTTGGTAAGGTGAGAAGTCTGGGATTCACTACTGCAGTTAATATGCATGGCTTAGTAATCGCGCCTACCGTTTCTAGATTCTGTACTAAAGAGGCTAAGGAAGAGTGGTTACCAAGATCTATGTCGGGGGAGGCTTGGGGTGCCTATGCTTTTACTGAGCCGGGTGCAGGTAGTGATCTATCTAGTATTAGAACTACTGCTAAAAAAGATGGCGATCATTATATTATAAAAGGATCCAAGATTTTTATCACTAATGGTGCAAGGGCTAACTATGTTTTAGTTCTTACTAAGACAAGTCCTGATTTAGGTTATAAAGGATTTTCTACTTTCTTGGTTGATACAAGTTTGCCAGGATTTAGTGTTTCAAGAAAATTAGATAAGCTCGGTTGGCATGCTTCAGATACGGCAGAACTAAATTTTGATGATGTAAGAGTCCATAAAAATGCTCTTTTAGGAGTTGAGGGAGAAGGTTGGAAGCAGGCAATGGCAAGCCTTGAATGGGAAAGATTGATGCTATCTTTACTTTCACTGGGCGGAGCAAACGCATGCCTGAACGATACTCTTAGATATGTTATGGATAGAAGTGTGTTTGGAAAGAAAGTAGGAGATTATCCTATAAATAAAGATAGGCTCGTGCTTTCTAAGAGTAAGTTGGAAGTATCTAAGTCGTTAATTTATAAATGTGTAAACAAATTAATTAACAAAGAAAATTGTAGAAAGGAAGTAAGTGAACTGAAACGTTATATTTGTGAAGAAGCTTTTCTAATTGCGCATGATTGTTTGCAACTTCACGGTGGATATGGATACTGTACTGAGTTTAGTGCAGAGAGATGGTTAAGAGATCTTCGGTTGAATACTCTTGGTGGTGGAACACAAGAAATAATGGAAAGAGTCGCAGTAAAGGAATTGTTAGGCTAAAATGGATTTAAAAAAAGAAGTCGCAAAAGTAATTGCCCAGAAGGCAAAGTCGGGTGAAGTTATTGGTCTTGGAACTGGTTCAGCGGCAGAAGCTGTAATAAGGGCTTTAGGTGAACGAGTTAAAAATGAAGGCCTTAAGATTCAAGGAGTTTCTACTTCGGAAGTTAGTACTCAGATTGCTGGAGAGGTAGGTATTCCAGTTCTTTCTTTATCTAAAGGCGTAAAACTAGCTTGGGGCTTTGATGGTGCGGATGAAGTAGATCCTAAATGTGTGCTTATAAAGGGTAAAGGCGGGGCTTTATTAATAGAGAAGATAATAGCGAAGTCTCTTCCTAAGTATGTAATAGCTGTAACAGAAGATAAGTTAGTTAATAAGCTTGGTGAGAAATGCGCACTTCCTATTGAAGTCGTTCCTGAAGCAGTAACTTTTGTGATGAAAGAGTTGGAAACTTTAGGTGCTAATAAGTTAGAACTTAGAAGTGGGTCTAATTTTTTCGGACCACTTTTTACTGAAAAGGGAAATAGAATTATTGATGCTTCGTTTAAGGATTTAGATGTAGCTTTAGCGGAGAGGATTAAGTCCATCACTGGGGTTGTGGAGCATGGTTTATTTTATGGATTTTCTGATTTAACTGTAGTTTGTGGTAAGAGTAATGGGGAAGTAAGTGAGATAAAGTCTTCTTAAGAGGGTAATATGAAAGTTTTATGTTCTGTAAAAGATGTAAGAGATGAGTTAAGGGGAAGAGCTGATACTTTAGCTCTTATTCCTACTATGGGAGCACTTCATCCCGGGCATCTTTCTTTAATAGACATTGCTCGAAATAAAGCTCAGAAAGTGATGGTTTATATTTTTGTTAACCCCACTCAATTTAATAATCCAGAAGATTTAAAAAATTATCCTAGGGATATTGAAAAAGATATTCAGATTCTTAGAGAGCAGGGAGTGGATTATGTATTTACTCCTAGTGTTGATGATATTTATGGTGGCAATAAAGGGACCAAAGTTAATCCTTGTGTGCTTGGGGAAGTAATGGAAGGTCCTAATAGGCCAGGACACTTTCAGGGAGTTTGTACTGTCTTAAGTATTATCTTTAACATAGTGAAACCGGATTTTGCTGTTTTTGGGGAAAAAGATTTTCAGCAAATGAGAATTGTTGAAGAGATGGTTTCTGATATGAGGCTTGGTTTGGAAATTCTTAGAGCGCCTATTTCTAGAGAGGATAGTGGTTTAGCTAGAAGTTCACGTAATGAGCTTCTAACTAGTGAGGAAAGAAGTAAGGCTAGTATTATTTATGATAGTTTGAGTCTCGCTAATGAGATGGTTAAGAGTGGGGATAAAGATACAAGTAAAATTCTTAGGTCATGTAAGCAGATTTTAGATAGAGTGCCTGAGTTAAGATTAGAGTATTTAACAATTAATAAAGAAGATGATTTGTTAGAGGTTGAAGGGGTGGAACAAAATATTAAGCATAGGATCTTCTTTGCTGGATACCTAGGGCGGGTTAGGCTGATTGACAATATGCCGATTTAAGTCCCGCAAGTCCTTGAAATTAACAGATAAAAACAATGGACTTCTCGCATCTAGTGATGGCTATTCATTTAGTGTAAGAGTGCAACAAATTTAAATAATGGAAGAAGAGGGAATATCTGACTCTTTACCTCTGGAGCATATAGGGCTTTAGAGGTGAGGGGTAGATCTAAGGTTTGATTTGCCCAATTAATTTTGGTTTGGTTTTTGAGAGGGAACTCTCACGGAGGTTTGTCATGAGGACTATTGATTTGCAATGTGTTCTTTATTGTCCAAATGAGATGTCCGAGTTACTTACGGTCTTTTATGGATTGTGCGCATTGGATAATTTGGCAATACCAGAAAACATAGGGTTGTTTGTCTGTTTGGAACATGAGAGTCCTACGGAATGCGTAGTCAGGGGGGTAATGCAATATGAGTTTTGCACTACTCACTGGAGAGTGAATTCCATACTTGTGGATCCGGAGTTAAATCCACAATCTGAAAAATCACTTATTTTTCGTATCCTTGATGAGCTTCTTGATTGTGCGTACCGAAAAGCAATCAGTTTGAGAGGAAATCGGAAAACGAATCGAGTAAAATTACCTTTTTGTATTTCCGAGTACCAGCAACAGGATATCGTAGGGCTTTGGATGTTGAAGCGTGAGAATGATGAGATCTTGGGCTACTCGCAGTACGAAAATCATTTGTCGTACTTTCCTGATGATCCAAAGCGGTTTCGCTTAAATGCAAGGCTTAGCACTCTTGGCGCTAAAGATTGGTTGGCAGATACTCGTCGGCAAGATCTGCATTTTGAGGATGAAGGCTAAAGTTAATGCCTTGGCGATGATTATTCGTCGCCAAGGTGTTTTTATAGTTATGACTCAGATAGGTTTTAAATCTACCCCTCTTCTTCCTAAATTTAAAAGGTGTCAGGTAGTTTCCGTGACACCAACCTTTACAAAAAAAGTAAAACATTCAAGACTTCGTAGCTGTGACATAGCTTCTTGATCGCCGACCGAATGCATGAGATTGCTCTGCTTCTTCGATTAGCAATCTGGCCACGCTTCTTTCCGTTTCAGGGAGAAAGGTGTTGAGGCTATTGAAGAACCCACAACCTGAATAGAGACTTCCACTAGAAGGTATCCAGGCTTTATGGTTCCGAACATCCGCAAATCCAAGCCCTTCAAGTATCTTCGGTAAGATATCTCCACTTTGTGGAACTCCCCACATAGCTACACAATTTTCCTGCATCCGCCTGATCAACTCTTCCCACCGTACCTGCATTTCATATTGGTCTCTAGGAGGGAAAATCTTGAAATCATCAAGATTTGGTTCTTGAATGATCAACGTTCCACCCGGTTTCAGGATTTGTTGAACCTTGGTGAAAGATTCACTGAGGCTAGGTCCAGCACCGAGAATAGTTGCACTGATGTGCACTACATCAAACTGCTGACCGCCAAAACATTCAGTTTCAAGAAAGTTGCCGGGCCTGTAGCTTGGAATAATTCCAGCTGGTTCAATAATCTTATCTGCCCAATCAAGAAAGTCGGGAGTCTTATCAACTCCAAGTAGTGTGGCAACTTTGTTGTGTTTCACTCTTAGAAAATGTCCAAGGAGTCTCAAAAATGCTCCAGAACCACATCCGGCATCAAGAATAGATGGCTGTTCATAAGGATCAATAATATGTCGTTTCCAGAACATCTCTCCTGGAAGATTAAAACTGAAAGGAGCCTGCGCATTTAATCTTTCAAACTGCGCACGTCTTGCATCGCTCCAAAGTTCGATATCGTCGTGCGTTGCACTGTCTTCTACCCGTGAATTCATTGTTAAAACCTTTTTCAATTCCTTTAGAAACTACCTGACTTCCCTAGTATACAGATGTATGATTTGTAACTCAAATATATGAAAAATACTTAATATTATTAATGTTTGTAGATCATTAGTAGAGCTTACCAGTAAAAGCCGCCTTGTCGGTTCATGAGGTTTTCTATGTTTAGGATGTTCCTCTTAGCAATTTGGCCCTTAGACACGTTAGAAACTTCCACTTTCTGATTCTTACTGCCTTTAGTTCTAACCGCTGAAAGCCAGTTAAAAGATCCAGTTGCTTCCATGTGGTAATCTAGTGTGGCAACTTTTAAGTGAATGCTTTCTACTACTTTGAGCTCTGCACCTGCTTGTACCAATAGGTCTCTACCTAATCTTGCTTGTTCTTTTAATATCCCGTCTTGTAGGTCTATCGAATCATCAGTATAGACTAGTACTCTCACTCCTCTGTTAACTGCACTTCTAACGAGCTCGTCAACATTATCAAATTTTAATGCATACGCCGAAATTCCAGGGGAAACAATAATTACCTTGTCTTTAGCTTTAATTAAACATGATCTTAAATATTCTTGATGCCCTTCTAGTGTATCAAGCTGCGAACGATCTTCAAATTCAGCTGAGTACTCATGTTCTTCTTCAGTAAGTTTAATTTCATTCTCTGCTTTTCTGAATAGAAATTTCCCTAATAAGGCAGATGGCAGGTCCTGATCTGGATTTTGTCTAAAGACGTTAGTATTTCCGATAATTACAAAGCTATCTTTGGCTCTTGAAACAGCGACGTTTAGCATTCGAGAATCTCTATCGAATACATAGGTGCCTCGAAAGTTTTCGTCGTAAGTAGGAGAAAAAATAATTAAATTTCTTTCTGCCCCTTGAATTGACTGGACTGTGCCGATCAGAAGGTCTGGCCACTCTGTAGTTAATAAATCTTTTAAGAGGTTAGCCTGTTGAGTAAAAGGAGTGATGCAAGCTAGTAATTTTGAAATAGGTAGCCCATTATAGAAGCTCGAAATTTTAGCTTCATTAGCTTTTATCCATGAATAAATTGCTCTTGCTTCATCTTGGTTTCTCCTACTTGGTCCAACTTGAGTTGAATTGCCTTTAACGTGTAAGTAAGAAAAAGCTGGAAAAAGAATTTCCTTAGGTTGAGGCCGAATAGGTTTGAGCCTATTCTGATAGGACAATGCATTGCAAAATTGAGCAATTTCTGGAACTGATCTTCTATGCTCTAGGAGAGATGCGCCGATTGTTTGTCCATCATCATTTCCGCACGATTTTATGGCAAGGTCCATTAAGTTACTAGACGATGCACAAATTCCTTGTCGGGCAAGTTCTTGATAGGACTTGTTGTTAAAGGTTTTTAAGAGTTTAGCTTTTATTAAATTTGATTGATCTATTAGTTCTGGAATTGAGGTGTAAGGCTTTAGTTGTTTAGTGTCACCAATCACAATAGCTTTATTGGAGAGAGATAGTGGGGCGGCGCCTTTTTCTGGGGAAATTTGCCCAGCTTCATCGAAGAATAGTATGTCGACAGGTGTAGAATCTCTTGATTCTTTATCTCCGAAGAACTTGCATATCATGCTTATAGTCGAAACAAAAATAGGCGTTAACATCCCACGTCTTTGCCAATCTGCTTTTGTTAAAGTGAGTCCTCGATTTTTGGCTTTTCTTTCTGTGAATGACTCCATACTAAGTAGCCATTTGGCTTCCCAGTAATGAGTAGCTAGAGAAAACATTTTATGTCGTATGTTACAATCAAATTTCTTTAACTGATTGAAGTGTATTTTTTCTTCGTCTTCGCTTAAAGGAAAAATGCTTTGCAGTATGAAATCTTTGTAGGAAATATTTAGTTCCGAATTTAAGCAAGAGCTTAAATTTTTATATTCAAGTTTTAGTTCTCGGCTTATTAGTTTTATGGAGTTTTCTAGTGTTAGCTTCTTTTTAAAGTGTTGAGAAGCATGATGTAGGAAGTATGTTTGTGCTTTAAGTAGGTATGTTGGGTTTTCTAAGCTATTGGAGAAGCCTTTGCCGTTTAATTGTTCTAACTGATATGCTTTAGCTTCTTCAGCTTTTGAAAAAGAGGTACAGAATGTACCAAAACTTTGTATCTCGGGTAGCCATCTTTCAACCCCATCATTCTGTCGACCGAATGCATCGATCACGTTTAAAACTGATTGATTGGTGGCACCGCAGGCTACCATGACTGGAGGAGTAGAGTCTCTATTCAGAGCGGCCTGAGTCCAATAATTAGCAACAATATTCTGAAGTAATAAGGTCTTCCCTGTGCCGGGAGGGCCACTTACTGGAATTATTTCATTGTCTTTAGTCTCAAATACTTTATGTATAGATTTTCGTTGGCTATGAGATAAGGAAAATTGACCAGAAAATTGAGCTACGTGTTTTTTAGAATTTGTAAACAAGGAGTACTTAGAATTTTTGTATAGTCTTCTTTTGATTGATTTCTTCTGTGTAACTACTCCTAGTAAATTTGCTTTCCTTCTACCTGTAATAATATCTTCGAGCGTGTAGACAAGCTGACTAATAGATCCTTGGTTAAATTCAAATGGACCGATATTGATTTCATTAATTGTATTATAGTCATCTAAGTTAAACTCATTAAAAGCAGTTCCTGTAACGGATTTAAATAAGTCTTCAGTATATTGATATAGCGTATGAATTTTTTTTATTCGGGGCTTTGTACTCTTTGAAAAGAATTTTTCTGCGTCGCTCAGAGAGCCGATAATAGGTACTTCATCTTCACCTGAAGGTTCTAGAAAGCCTCTTTGTATGATGGGCTCCTCATCAATCGGGAGTAACTCTCCATTGTTGGTTACTTGAGCAGGAATGAGGATGGGATGAAATTTCTTTTTTTTATTTCTAGTTTCTACTAGATGGAATGGGCTAATTACTGCACTGTAAGTTTCTTTATATTCATTATTGGTTTGTTTAGTGTTATAGAGTGAGTGAAGTTTTTCATAGACCGAGGGGGGAACAGTTCCTGAGCTTAGGTTGGAATCGAGTATGTCAATAAAGTATGAGTTTTGAATTTTGCTTGTCTCTTCCAGCTTGAAACCCTCTTCCAAGCTATGAAGCCAATAGTTCAATAAGGACTTGGTGTGGGCACTCGTTTTGTAGATTTTGTTCTTGATGTGCGTAGTCATTAAATTAGCGCTGAATTAAAGTCGAGAACAATTCTATTTATCCTATTTCTTCCCTCGCCTTAACTCCCAAGTATCCACCATGATGCCGTAAGGAAAAATCTTCGGCTGAAAATCCTCTTTGTTCCATACTAAGTAGGGCTAAGGTATCAGCTATTACCAGCATCGCTGTAGTGCTTGCCGTTGGGGTAAAGCCTATGGGGCATGATTCTTTAATCTCTCCTAATTCTATAACTACATCACTCATTTCCCCTAGGGGGCTGGTTTTTGATTTTGTGATTGAGATGACAGTATGTGCACCTAATTTTTTCGCAAAATGTACAGTTTCCAAAACTTCTCTGTTTTTTCCGCTATTTGAAAAAGCAAGGATGAGATCGTACTTTGAAAGTAAGCCCACATCACCGTGAGAAGCATCTCCTGGATGAAGAAATACAGCGGGTGTTCCCGTGGTACAGAATGTTGAAGCAGCTTTCCTTGCAATATATCCAGCCTTTCCTATTCCAGTAGCGATTATCTTGCCCTTGTTAGATAGAATCTGTTCTACCGCTTCAGAGATAGAAGTATTTATTGAAAGCCCACTTAGGGCATCAATCTGAGTTTGAATTAGTTCTTTTGCTCGGTTTTGAATATTCATATATCTAGAATGCCATGCTATAAAATGAAGTCAAGTTAGGGAGGCGCAGAGGGGGAGAGGTATTATGGTTTTTGCTCTTCCTTTGGTATCTTTAAACAATTGTCACAATCCGCGGTTATTACTCCCTTGAGTACGACTCTATCATCAATAAGTTTACCAGAGTATGTATACTGCCCAGCTCCATAACTAGGTATAATTGTGGGACCTTCAAGTTTTAATTCATAGAATTTATCAGAGTTCGGAGTTTCGGGAAGTTTTACTCTAACACTAACTTCCTTGGCATCTTGACTACTTTCGTTTCTAACAATTGCATTTAACGGTATTTGTAGGAGTTGTTTTGATAATCTTTTCTTAGGCTTTTTTATTTCAGCAATAAGTTTAACTTCTGAGCAACTAGCTTTGAAATTTTCTTCCGAGTCTTTACTGCCATCGGAACATAATACGCTACCATCTTGATCTTCGCCGAGACTACATTGAACACCGCCACGATTTAAGCAGGTTCTCTCGGCTTCTTTCTTAAGATCTTTAATTCTTTGATTTGAGTCGTATCTTTCTGTGTTCGGGAGGGTGGCAGATTTAGCGGATTTGTCTTTTGCCTCATTTGAGTAGTGAGTTCTACCTTCAGCATCTGTCCACGTATAGATATCTTGAGCGATGAGGTTGCTAGTCGAGACACCTAAGATTAATACAATTATATTAGTCCGCGATATCTTTGTCTTCAAGTTCATACTCTTTTATCTTATATAGTAGGGTTCTGTGACTAATTTCCAAAAGCTTAGCCGCATGGGTTTTGTTCCCTTTGGTTTTATTCAGAGCTAATGTTATTAGCTCGACTTCTAAATTCTTACTGTGGAATTTAATAGACAGATTATCCAAGAAGTCATTTGGTGATGCAAGGCTAGAATTAGACTCTTTTAAGAAAATTTTTGAAGGTAGGTCTGATATTCTAATTTCCGATTGATTGCAGAGGATAAGTGCTCTTTCTAAGTAGTTTTCAAGTTCTCGAATATTTCCAGGCCAATTATATTCTGTCAGTGTTTTAAGGGTGGATTCGGCCAGAGGAATAGGTTTAAGATTTAGTTTCTTAGAAAGTTTTTTTATGAGGTAGTGAGCTAGGTCGGAAATATCTTCTTTTCTGCTTCTAAGAGGAGGAATTTCTAAGGTAACTACATTTAGCCTATATAATAAGTCATCCCTAAATCTACCTTCGATTGAATCTTGTTCTAGATCTCTCAAGGTCGCGGCTATCACTCTCACGTCAACTTTAATTTGTTCTTCTCCCCCGACTGGTCTTATGCAAGAGTCTTGTAATACTCGTAGGAGCTTCGCTTGTAGATGAAATGGAAGTTCTCCAATTTCATCTAAGAATATTGTCCCCCCAGTAGCCTCTTCAAAAAGACCCTTTTTATCTTTAGTGGCGTCAGTAAAAGATCCTTTTCTGTGACCAAAGAGTTCAGATTCTATGAGATGTTCGGGTAATGCACCGCAGTTAATTGCAATGAATGATTTTCCAGCTCGATCAGAGTTGTCGTGAATACTTTTTGCAAAAAGTTCTTTTCCTGTTCCAGATTCACCAACTAATAGAACGGTAGTTTTGAAATTAGCAATCCTCTTTATGGATTCAAAAAGAGGTTTCATTAAGGGCGATTGGCTTTTTAATCCCTCGAATTTTAAATTTGCTTCTTTCGATGTTCCGTCGATATTTGTCAGATTCTTCATGGAGTAGATGAACCTACTATGATTTTATGAATAAGTTCGTTCGTGTAGTGTGTGGAATCAAAGCCGAATAGGTAGAGTACTAATGCAAGTGCTAACCAGGGCCCAAAAGGTAGTTCTGTTCTTATTTTTATTCTTTTAAATAATAAGCCAAATAGCGCAAAACAAACGCCCAGAAGGGATCCTGTAATAAGAGTTGGTATTATAGGTAGTGGTCCGTAGAGAGCGCCAGTAAATGCCATGAATTTCAGGTCTCCACCACCTAGGCCATCAACTTTGGAAATTTGAAAGTAGCTCCATGCTACAGCGTAAAGTATGCCATAACCTAGAGCGCAGCCAATAAGAGATTCTTGTAGAGATTGACTAAATGGAATGTCGAATATTTTATAATACTGATTCAATATTCCGATACTAATACCAAATACTACACCTGGTTTATTTATCGCATCTGGAAGGATCATGTGTTGAAGATCAATAATACTCAGAGTTAAAAGAATACTAAAGAAGAAGTACATTAATATGCCCGTGGGATTTAATCCCCAATGTGAAATAGCAATTAGGCAGAATAGTCCATTTAGTAATTCAACTACGGGATAGAGAACGGAAATTTTATCTTTGCAATTTCTACATTCTCCATTTAAGTTTATCCAAGATAGCACTGGTATGTTGTCTATAGCTCTGATTTCTTGGTTGCAACTTGTACAGATTGATCGTTTGGGATTGGTCAGTGAAATCTTTCTTGGCAGTCTGTATATTAGCGCATTCTGAAAGCTACCAATGATTAATCCAAATATAATTGAGCTTGCTATTATAAGAGGATGAAGGCTAGTACCTGTGCTTAATATTTCTTGACTGAAAAAGTATTGATTCATGTTGTCTTATCTCGTTTTTTGTTTAGATTGTAGAATTAGATATATCGATGTGATCTTTTTTCATAGATTATAATTATTACTATGAAAAAAGATCACTAAAGAATCAAGTTTTTAGTATGTTTTAGGTGTTGATAATTTTATGGTGACCCTAAAAGAATCTTAATGTAGTCTTTTCGGATCTAAATCCTTACTAATAAAAGATAAACTTTAAGCTAGAGGCCATGGGCAAAGTTAAGAAAATTATTCCAACAAGAATCAGAAAGATTACTGGTGGTAAGGATCCTACAAGAATC